>JASFPB010000001.1:0-31305 GCA_050116235.1 Chromatiales bacterium
AGAATCCTGAAGGTCGAGACTGTGCGGACTGCCAGGCGGGGTGGCTCGTTCGGCTTGACGAGCTGATCGAACTCTTCCGGTGGGGAGAATTCCGAACTCGTCTGATCTGCTGTCTGCAGGTCGACTGGCCCTTTCATTGCTTCGTTGACAGTCGGTTTGACCACCTCGTCAGTATTGCCGCCACCCTCCTGGTTCGCCTGTGCGAGGAAATCGGCGTCCTCGGGCGCATCCACAAGTGTCTTCGGGGCTACGACAGTGATTTCCAGGGAGTGGTCGATATTCGTCGGCGACGAGGGGAGTATGTCGAAATTGAAAGTCAGTATCACGAGCCCGTGCACCAGTACTGCCACCAGCAGACTGTTCCCGAACATGCCGCTCAGAACAGAGTCGTTGTTGGTGACTGTAGGAATCATCTAGAGAGCGATAGGTTTGTACTGTATATCGTGATCGACAAAAGTGATTCTCTCGAGCAGGCTCTCGCTGATATGTATCACACCATGAGCATCCGTAATGACGATGTCGTCAATGCCGAGGAGCCTCGCTGTCGAGGACCAGCGCTCGGGCCCCGAGCCGAAAAGTGCGTGTGCCGCAACGCTTGCATGTACGGCGTCCGGATGGACAACGGTCACGGACCTCGTATGGGTTACGAGCTGTCCGGTGTCTGGATCGATCACCGGATAACCCGTGTAGCTGCTGCCGGTCGACTGGGGCTTGAACTGCGACAGGGTCATGATCGCTTCGTTGACGATATCCAGGGTTCCAAGGATACCGTCTGCATCGCCGCGTGGTATCGCAGCATGCCAGGGTTGTCCGGAACGGGAACCGAGCGTCCGAATATCCGCTCCGATCTTGATGGAGCCGTTCGAGATGTTGGCGTCTCGTAGCAGCTGGGCACAGATTTCCAGTGCATAGCCCTTTTTCATCAGGCCGAAATCGAGACTCGCATGGGGGTTGTGGCTGCGCAGGCGATAACCGCTGATTTCGATATCCAGTGCGGAAGGCATGTCATCGATGACCTCGGCGTTTTCAAGGAAGGAGACTTTCTGGTTTGCCTCGGATTCCCTGGTTGGGGTCGCGGGCTTGTATTGCCGGGTAAGCTTTGCGACAGCCGGATCATAGAGCCCTTGCGTCATTTCGGCATATTGCTGTCCGAGTCTGATCAGCGGAATCAGGGAAGGCGGGGCCGAGAATTCCTGCATGGAGGAGAGCAGAAGGTTGGTGCGCGCAAGCGGCCCGGGGATGGAGGGATTCCATGAATCCTGCATGTATTCGATGTCCTTTCGCAGCTGAGAGAAGATTGCTTCTGCCTTGGCTGGCGAAGTCCCCGGAAGTGAGATCACTACGGTGTCGCCAAATCCCGGAAAGCTGACTGCCGAAACAGGGGTATTCCTGGAGCAGGCGCCCAGGCCGAGAGTCATTGCCAGCAGGGTGGTCAGGACGATGAGTTTACGGTACATCTCTGCTCTATAACGTCGAATAGATCCGAACTGATGTTCAACCCGAATTGCGCGTCGAGCTCGCGGATACAGGTTGGACTCGTGATGTTGATTTCTGTCAGATAGTCTCCTATCACATCGAGGCCGGCAAACAGCACGCCATTGTCCCTGAGCCAGCTTCCGAGCTCGTTCGCGATCCAGTAATCGCGTTCGGAGAGGGGTTGTCCGACGCCGCTTCCGCCGGCAGCAAGGTTACCACGGAATTCCCCTGCACGTGGAATCCTGGCCAGTGAGTAGGGGATCGGGTTTCCATTCACCATCAGGATGCGTTTGTCACCGGCGGAAATTTCCGGGATGAAGTGTTGTGCCATCACATAGCGTTTTCCATGACCAGTGACTGTTTCGAGTATGACATTGAGATTCTTGTCATCTGCCTTGACACTGAAGATGGATTCGCCACCCATGCTGTCGACCGGTTTGACGACAGCATGTCCGGCATCAATGATGAAGTCGCGCAAGCGTGCGATGTCACGCGCAACGAGCATTGGAACACAGCACTGCGGAAAGAGCGTGGTTGCCATCTTCTCGTTGAAATCACGCAACGCGCGCGGCGGGTTGACGACCATCGCCCCGGCACGGGAGGCTGCATCGAGAAGATAGGTCACCATGATGTAGGTAAGATCGAACGGGGGATCCTTGCGCATCAGTACGACATCGAGCTCACCGAGTGGTGCAACGCGCTCTCCTGAGAATTCGTACCAGTCATCGGTGTCGTCATTCACCCGGAGCTTGCGCTGGTGTCCCCATGCCACGTCCGAAACCATCCAGAGATCCGGGGGTTCCATGTACCAGAGATCGTATCCCCGTCGCTGGGCTTCCAGCATCATTGCAAAGGTACTGTCCTTGACGGGTTTGATTGTTTCGATAGGGTCCATGATGACCCCGAGGGTTAGCTTCATGCGCCACCGCTGGTATTTCGGGCTAAAGCGGTTTGTACCTGCAGGGTCGCTGATCGTCAAGGGGGTATCTCAGCCACTCCAGCCGAAAATTACCGACAATGTACCGCAGGAGATAAAATACGGATTCGCTATTGCCATTGGCGTGATCAAGTGCTAGATTCTCATTTATAACAATAAGTTCCAATGACTTTCTCAAAGTCGTTATGGATTCAAAATCTCTGCTTGGTTAGCTGGACGGCACAGGATTGCCATAACAATAATCGACCAACGGGCGAGATGCGGAGATTGAGTAAATACATATCCCTAAAGCTGTTTCTCTCAGTCATACCAGCGTTTGCGGTGCCTGTTGTTGCTGCAGATGACACGGACTATTTGTCTGAAATTTCTGCAGAAGTCGACAAGGTTGATGCTGTGACCGAATACATTGCCGAGCAGTCAGGCAACAGTGATTCGCAAGCCTACCTTGAGAACAAGAATGGATTTGAAAAGTTGCTCGAGGAGAGCTATCACGGCAGCTACGTCTTCTACAAAAAACTGCCGGAACGCGCCCAGCTCGAGATCTTTGACGATTACAGACAGGGGCAGGAGATGTCCACGCTCAGGGAAAAAATCATTGAGCGCTACATGCAGTGATGTGCATGTCGATCAATCATCCAGCAGTTCCGGAACATTTCCCGCTGCTGACTAGTAACAGATTGGGGGAGTCAACCAAATGACAGCAAAGCCAAAGCGCAATCTCTTCGCGGTTGTGTTCATCATTGCTGCAGCGACACTGTTTCTGGCTTCGGCCGCACCGGCTGATGTCCTGCTCTACGATGGAAAGCCGTACTTGCACGTAATTCACGAAGGCCGGTCAATCAAGATCCAGCGGATTCAGGATCCCGGTTATGAGCTGAAAGGCTATTTTGCAAAAACGGCACGCAAGTGTCCGCCGTTCTGCATTCAACCGATCGCCGTGGATCCCGCCGTCAGAACGATTGGCGAGATCGAGCTGTTTCACTTCATGGAGAACGACCTCAGGGAAGGTAGAGGGGTTCTTATCGATGCCCGCACACCGTCGTGGCACAAGAAAGGCACCATCCCGGGCTCGGTGAACTATCCATTCACACTCTTTACGCAGGATGAAAATGCGGATGAACGCGACGCCTTGTTTCGGGAATTCGGCGCAAAACCGCGACAGCAGCCCGGCCTGATCGAGAAAACCATGCAGGGACTCGGATTATCCGACAAGCAGTACCTGACAGATCGCTGGGATTTCACCGGGGCCAGAACACTGGTTCTCTGGTGCAACGGACCGGCATGCGGTCAAAGCCCGAGGGCGATAGAAGGCCTGATCAGCGCGGGATATCCGGCCGACAAGATTTTCTACTACAGGGGTGGAATGCAGATGTGGCAGTTGTGGGGGCTGACGACAGTCGTCCCTGAATCATGATGTTGGCCTGATCCCTGACTCACACAGCCCGGTATAGACAAATGAGCAATACAGCGATAGAGAACAATAACGACGGCCTCAAGGGTACCAAGGTCATGGTCGTCGACGACAGCAAAACCATACGTCACACGGCGGAAGCCATGCTTGCGAAGGCGGGCTGCGATGTCGTCACAGTGAGCAATGGTTTCGAGGCACTCTCAGCTGTCGTCGAGCACAAACCTGACCTTATCTTCATGGATGTCATGATGCCGAGGCTCGACGGATACAAGGCCTGTGTCCTCATCAAACACAACGAAGAATTCAGGGATACACCGGTCGTCATGCTCTCCAGCAAGGACGGGTTGTTTGACAAGGCCCGCGGGCGCATTGTGGGTTCGGAATGCTACCTGACCAAGCCATTCACACGGGACGAACTACTGGAAGCGGTGAGCATGCATCGACCTGAAGCTTCGGCTGCAAAGTCCTGAAAAGAGACAGATTCCAGGTATTACAGGGTAACTCATGGCAACAATACTCATCGTAGAGGACTCCCAGACGGAGCGTCAGGTTCTTCGGAAAATGCTTGAAAATGGCGGACATCTCGTCATTGCGGCGACGGATGGTCTCGAGGGAATTGCTATGGCAAGGCAAAATAAACCTGATCTCATCCTCATGGATGTTGTCATGCCGGGGCAGAACGGCTTCCAGACAACCAGGCAACTCAGCCGTGATCCAAGGACACAGCAAATTCCGATAATCATCGTCACGACAAAAGATCAGGAAACCGACAGGGTTTGGGCAAAAAGGCAGGGTGCAAGCGATTACCTGGTCAAGCCGGTATCCGAGAAGCAGCTGTTGCCGATAATCAACAGCCTGCTCAAGCAGCGTGTCTCATGAACGAGGAAGCGCAGACGGATCCTTACGCTCTGTTGCTGGCACTGGATGCGAAGGCACGCGACAACCAGCTCGTCAGCGATGCTGCAGATGAGTACAGACAGACAAACTCATACCTCTCTTTCTCGGTTTGCAGCAAGGGAGTATTGCTGCCAATTGGCGAGATTATCGAACTGGTCTCCACTCCGTCCATCGTCGAGATACCCATCATGCAACCCTGGATGCGCGGGATTGCGAACATACGAGGCTCACTGCTGCCACTGACAGATCTTGAGGGTTTTTTCTGCGAAAAGCGCCAGAGTCTGGGCGCAAATTCCCGTGTGCTCATCATCGAGAAAGGTAGCAGCCGTTATGGTCTGCTCGTTCCCGAGGTCTATGGAATCAAGGAAATCGCGCCGGAGAAACTACGGGAGATTCAACCGGATGCCGGCAACCCGCTATCAGGCTTTTGCACACTTCATGCCAGCTCAGGCGGGAAAGAGTGGTACCTCCTTGACTTTGACAGTCTCATCGGTGACGAGCGATTCATGGAAGTCGCG
Organism: Chromatiales bacterium; assembly: GCA_050116235.1. Classification (GTDB taxonomy): domain Bacteria; phylum Pseudomonadota; class Gammaproteobacteria; order Chromatiales; family Chromatiaceae; genus Sva-25. The sequence goes on from JASFPB010000001.1 coordinate 5,240, forward strand.
GCTTGAATGAATATCAATGCAAACAAACAACAATAGTTATCCAGGCAGAAAATAGATGAAAAAACAACTGGACTCAGGAAAAGCGATACCCGCTGTGACAACGGTGCTGGTGATTGTTCTCCTGCTGACAATTTTTGCGATTTACTACATCTTCATAACGGGCAAGCAGAACGAGGAAATCCTTCTGGAGGTAAACGAACAGCGCGCGCTTTCAGAGCAGACTGCGAAGTATGTCCTCTCTGCTGCAAATGGCGATGTGGATTCCTTTGAAAGTATCAATGAGTCGAGATCGCGCTTCGACGAATCAATCAGAGAGCTGAAGAATCTCTCCCCCGAGAGCATGCAAATCCCGGTGAGGGAGCATGAAAATCTCTGGCTCGAGATGCGCGAAGCCGCAGATACTGTCGAAGCCAACAAAGACCAGATTTCGCAGCTAAGCGAGTTGATCAGTGTTGCGATATCCAAGATCCCTGGCCTGCAAAGCAGGCTTGGCAACATTACACGTCTGCTGATGTCGAATGCCGAGAGCGAGTCCTCCAGTATCGGTCTCATAACCCGGCAGCTTCAGGTACTCGAGCGCATGGGGCGGAGTCTCGATAATATCTTCCAGGGTGGGGCAAGATCTGCCGAGGCCATCGACACATTCGGCAGGGATACCCGAAGGTTTCAGGCCATCCTGGATGCGATGGTCGACGGCAATGAAGAACTCGGGGTGAAGAAGATCGAGAACCCTGAAGCCCGGGAGGAACTGAAGACACTGGCGACGAGCTATGTCGCCTTTCGCGATATCGCCAACAACATCTTCGGCCTTGTCCCGGATCTTCTCTCTGCACTCGAGGCCGCGCAAAACATTACGGATATCTCGACGCGTCTCAACGACTCCTCGGTCTCGCTGATCACCCGGTATCTGGATGTGCCTGGCAGACCCATGTTCGCAGGTGTTCGAGTGGGGCCATGGCTCGTCTATCTCCTTGGCGGACTGGCGGTATTGATCGCGTTGCTGCTTGGATACCTGCTTGTCAACGATGCGAGGAACCGGGAAAGGGAAACCGGTGAACAGAATACACAGAACGAGGAAGCGATACTGCGGCTGCTCGACGAGATGGCGGACCTTGCCGATGGTGACCTGACAGTCAAGGCAACTGTGACCGAGAATATAACAGGCGCTATCGCCGACTCGATCAATTTCACGATTGAGGAACTACGCCAGCTGGTATCGACGATCGATTCCTCCTCAAAGCAGATCAGTATCTCCACAAAAAATACGCAAAATGTTGCACAGAGACTGACAGACGCGAGTAAGTATCAGGCAAACCAGATACTTGCTGTTACGCAGAAAACCGAAGAAGTACGCAAGGCGATGGACGAAATGTCCAACCATGCGCAGGACTCGGCCGAAGTAGCAACCAAATCCCGTGCTATTGCCGGTGAGGGTGGCACAGTCGTGCGGCGCACCATCAACGCCATGGACCAGGCACGTTCGCATATTCAGGATACCGGCAAGCGGATCAAGCGCCTCGGCGAGAGTTCACAGCAAATCGGCGAGATTGTCGAACTTATCGAGGACATCGCAGACCAGACAAACCTGCTGGCACTCAATGCCGCGATGCAGGCAGCAAATGCCGGTGAGGCAGGCAAGGGGTTTGCAGTTGTCGCCGATGAAGTACAACGACTGGCCGAACGATCTGTTGATGCATCCCGCCAGATCGAGGCGCTCGTCAAGACTATCCAGGTCGATACCAAGGATGCTGTTTCATCAATGGAAGTCAGCACCTCTTCGGTTGTAGATGGCGCGAAACTCGCCGAGGAAGCTGGTACCTCGCTGCTACAGATTGAAGAAGTCTCCGACTACATTGCTGATCTTACGCGACGTATGTCCCAGACGGCGCAATCACAGTCGGCTTCGGTAACCGATGTAGACAGTACAATGAAGAGCATCAGGGAGATCACAGAACAGACCTCCCAGGGTGTGGTCAGGGTAACCGCATCCATCATGAGTCTCTCGAATCTTGCAGACCGGCTGCAACAGACAGTTTCCGGGTTCCGGCTTCCGGAAACGGTTCAGGACGAAAATCCCTGAGGCACTGAAAACGGGTTAATGCAATGAAGAGCGAAAGCACTATCACCAGCGGCTACAACGAGATCACTCTCGGCTGGGTCAGCCATGAAATCAATAACAGCCTCGTACAGGCGAAGCAGTACCTTGAGGCCTATCAGGAGCATGGCGATACCGACGACCTCGAGGCCTGCTGGAGCCAGATGCACCATCTGCGCAACACCCTGGTCGTTATCAATCTGCATGGCGCCTCGATGCTCACCGATGAACTCGAGGCAGTGCTCAAGTTTCTGCTGAAACGGGATGTTGATGGTAACGAGGAAGATATCCTTCAGGCGATATTTGGTGGAATTCTCTCCTTGCAGGATTATCTAGAGCGCATCGAGAAAGGCGCACCGGACGTACCGGTCATTCTTTTACCCGTACTTAATGAATTGCGTGCTTCCCGTCAAAAACATCTGCTCTCCGAATCAGCGTTCTTTTCTCCTCGGCTCAAGGAGATCATCGACAACGAACTCGCTGAGCCCTTCGAGGATAGTGGTGAACTGCGGCGCTACCTCGTAGGAAACAGGGCCGCCTTTCATCGCAGTTTGCTGAAATGGTTTCAGAACAGCGATGCGAGTAGCGGATTGTTGGTGATACGCGAGATCCTCGAGGGTGCGGCACAACGTGCAAGCCGACCGGTATCGCGACTCTTTACGCTGGGTGCGCATCTGGCAGGTCTTGTCTCGAACAACCCTGATGAGAGCAGCATTGCTACAAAGCTCATTGTCGGACACATCGATGCCATCTTCCGCACTGTCATTACTTCCGGCGAATCGGGATTGAGAGACAACTATCCCGTCGAGCGCTTGCGTAACATGCTGTTTTACGTGGGGCAGTCAGAATCAAGCAGTAGCGACATTCTCAAGCTGAAAGAGGAATACAGTCTGGATTCGGAACTGGCCGGCAAGCAAAGCCATATTCCTTCACCAGCAACTGTCGAGGCTGTCAGTGGAGCCCTGACAAGCGATATCACCGAGCTGAAAGATGCGCTTGATATCTATAACCGCAGTCTGGTCAAGGACAACAGTCTCCTTCAGACCATCGTGCCCCGTCTTCGCCAGGTGGCAGATACAGTCGGGATGCTCGGATTGGGCAATCAGCGACAACTGCTGCTTGAGCATGCAAACGTCTTCAATGGTTGCCTTACCAAGAATTCGGTAATTGAAAACGAGTTTCTTGAAAAACTCGCCAATGATCTTCTGGGTGTTGAATCTGTCCTGCCGGATCTTTTCTATTTCAAGCCTGCAAAAGCAGGTTCAGATCCTTCTCAGCTGGTATCCGATGCTGATTTACAGCAGTACACCACGGAAACCATGTCCGAATCCCTGACAGAAGTAGCCAAGGTCAAGGATCTCATTGTCAAATCGCTTGAGAGTGACGAACCGCAGCCACTCATCGAGGTTCCTCTATTGCTGAGGCGTCTCGCCGGCGTCCTGCGTATTCTGAACCTTCAGCATGTCGGTGAAATGGTCCTGCAGATTTCTCGCTACATCGAAGGTTATCAGGATGACAATCAGGCACTTCTGGGTGATGAGGAGAGTATCAACAAGCTTGCGGATATCGTCTCGGGACTTGAGTACTATCTTGAAGTAGCACCATACCGGTGTCGCCAGGAGCGTGAGATTCTCGAATATCTGACTGCAGAGATCGCAAGGCTCACGGTGCCGGAGGAAGTAGAGCGTGACACAACGCCTGAGCATGATGTGGACCTGTCAGCAGGGCAAGAAGTTGAAGAGACAGAGGCTCATGTCGAAAAACCTGTAACCGGATCAGAGACCAAAACAGCAGTCGAAGAATCAGCAGAACTGCCTGCAGACGAAGTGTCTGAAGAGAGTGTCCCGGAGGTAAGGCAACCCGCTGCGCCCGAGAGCTTCATCGATGATGAGATCCTCGACATCTTCAGGCAGGAAGCACAGGAGCAGCTTGAAATAATTGAAGAATACTATCCGGAATGGAAAAAGGACCACAATGACGCAGAGTCCCTCCTGACTGTCAGGCGTTCATTCCATACTCTCAAGGGAAGCGGCAGAACCGTCGGGGCGACTCGCATCGCTGAATTTGCCTGGGAAATCGAGAATCTCCTGAATAATGTTATCGATGGAATCGTTGCCCCGAATCAGCGCGTTCTGGCGTTGCTTGACCGTGCCATTGCCTATCTCCCCGGACTGCTGGGTGGCACAGCGGCCTCTGATGGCGAACGTGAATACATTGAGCAACAGGCGAGGGAAATCCTCCTCTCTGTCTCGGAAAAGGGCAGAGACAAGAGTGAGGTCTCACCGGGTGACAGCGAAAAGGTCGGTGAATACCTCTCCTCTATACGCAATGGCTTCACGGCTTTGGCCGGTTTTCTTCGCCTGATTCAGAGCTGCACAGCTTCTCCCCGGGACTGCAACGTTGCACTCTTCGATGATTCCATTCGCGATCTGCATACGGCAGCCGAGAATGTGGAAGCAGAAACGCTTGTCGGCCTTGCATCCTTCGCACAGGAACTGGCCCTCACCGGAGAGAGCGGAGAGTGGTTCAATCAGGCGCTGCTGGAGCATTGCGTCAAATCACAGGCCGAGCTTGGAAAACTGCTCGATGCAACTGATACCGGAGCAGTCGTCGAAGTACAGGAAATCCAGGGTGCGATCGAAAGCCTTCGTGATGAAGTAGAGGAAGTCATGACGGATCTCGGGAGGCTGCTGCAGCCCGAGGAAGAGATCGGCAGTGATACTTTTGTTCATGAACCCGAATCCGAGCAGCCGATTTCACCACCACACCTCGAGGAAGAGACTCCGGAGAGGGTGAGTCAGGACAGCGAGCTCCTCTCCACAGACGAAAGCAAAAAGCGCATTGTTGAGACGCAGGAAGAGCATGCGGGCGACCTTGAAGTCGAGACTGAACTGAGTGGTTCTGGGATTGCCACTGAGCAAACCGAACCGGAAGACGAACTCCTGCCAGTATTCCTGGAAGAGGCAAGGGAGCTGAACGAGAAGATTGAAAGTGTCTTCAAGCGTACTGATATATCGGATGGATTCACGGACGAAGCGGCCGAGGAACTGAAGCGTCTTCTCCATACCCTCAAGGGTGCGGCCAGGCTGACAGGCAATGATAGTCTCGGAGATGTCACGCATGCCTTCGAGACCATGCTGATCGAGGCTGATGAGCATGACATCATCGATGACAGCCGTGTGTACACGCTTTCCAGAAAGGCAGCAGACTATCTTCACACCCAGATCGAGCTTCTCGAGAGTAACAGTCCGGTGGAGGATGGCAGCGAGATCCTGGCCCTGCTTGAATTGCCCCTTGAGACAGAAAAGGGCACGAAAGAAGAGCGCACTGAACAGCCGGAAGATACAACCACCAGGCAGGTGACGCTGCCTGGAAAAGGGAGTGACGAGACTGCTGATCTTGCACTCTCGAAAGAAGAGACCGCTGCAGATCAAATCGAGGAGGAGGGCAGAATCACTGCCGAGATCGTTGCATTCCCGCGACGCAGGCGTCCGGTCGTCACAGATGACGCTGACAAGAGGGTGCGCATATCGACCCACATTCTCGACCGCCTTGTCGATGGTGTTGGCGAGGTCATCACATTTGGCTCGCGTCTGCAACAGCAGCGGAACAGCATTCGGTCAAATCTCAGCGAATTCGAACAGACACTCAAGAGGCTGCGTGAACAACTCCGCAGCCTGGAAATCGAGGCCGAGACACACATTCTCTCGCAGTATCAGAAAGACACCGACTACCCGGGTGGCGAGGGTTTCGATCCACTCGAACTGGACCAGTATTCTGCCATTCAGGAACAGTCGCGTGCGCTTGCAGAAACAATCAGTGACCTCGGTAACATTTCCCAGGGCTTCGACCAGGCACAGCATGAAATCGACATGCTGCTATCGCAGCATTCGAGACTCGCCTCCGATCTGCAGGACGTACTGCTTCATACGCGGACAGTGCCATTCATTCAGCACGTCCCGCGACTGACCAGGCTGGTCCGCCAGACTTGTGCCTCGACAGGCAAGCATGCCGACTTGCGTATTCTCGGTGAACAGCAAGAGATGGATCGCGGCGTTCTTGATCGCACGATTCCCCTGCTGGAACATCTGTTACGCAATGCTGTTTATCACGGTATCGAGACACCCGGGGAGCGAGTCGAGAGTGGCAAGAGTGAGCAGGGACTCATCAAGGTCAGTCTTGCACGCGAGGGGATGGAGATCATTCTCACTGTCTCGGATGACGGCCGGGGATTCAACAAGGAGGCGATCAGGAAACGCGCGCTGCAGAAAGGACTGATCAGTGCGAATGATACTCTCAGCGACGAGGATACCCTGCGACTGGCAACACTACCGGGATTCTCGACGGCTGACAGTGTTGACCAGATCTCCGGTCGTGGTGTTGGCCTCGATGTCGTCGTCAACGAGGTCGAGAATCTCGGGGGCAGGCTCAATATCGAATCTCTCGAGGGCCAGGGTACAAGCTTCAGGATTTGCTTTCCATTCAATATCGCTATAACGGATGCCCTGATGCTCTATCAGAACGGTGTCTGGTATGCGATTCCTTCTTCGAGTATCGACAGCGTCGTCAGGGTGACAAGGAACGAGCTGGATGCATGCTATTCGGGGCGCCGGGAAGGCTACACCTACGGAGACAAGCTTTACCGTATCACCAGTCTTGGTGATTACTTCGGTCAGGAACAACAGCCACCGGCCGACAAGCGTAAATGGCATTCATTACTGCTTGTCAGTTCCGGCAGTAAACATATCGCCCTGCATCCCGAAGAGGTGCATGGACACAGCCAGATCGTCCTCAAGCCAGTCGGGCCGCAACTCGAAACCGTTCCGTGGATCATCGGTGGAACCGTCAAGGGAGATGGAAACGCCGCGATCGTCATCGATCCGACAGCGCTGATCAACCTCGAGATGGAAGAGAGAGAGGAGGCCGTCGAGGTTCAGGAAACCGTTGAACAGCCCCTGATGGTGATGGTGATCGATGATTCCATAACCATGAGAAAAGTGACAGGCGGCATGCTCGAGAGGAATGGTTATGACATCATGACAGCAAAGGACGGCGTGGACGCGCTGGCACAACTCGAACATTCACGGCCTGATATCATCCTGCTTGATATCGAAATGCCCCGCATGGATGGCTTCGAACTGGCACGTCACTTGCGCAGCAATGACCTGTACAGGGATATTCCGATCATCATGGTGACATCCCGCACGGGTGACAAACACAGGGAGCGCGCCAGGGAGCTATCGATCGAATCCTACATGGGGAAACCTTTCCAGGAGAAAGAGCTGCTTGAGAGTATCAGTGAACTTGCAGCAGACAGGAGGTTCAGAGCATGAATGCCGAGCAGCGGTCTGTCGGCCTGCGCGCATTACTGCTGCCTCTTCGAGAGACATCATTACTGTTGCCACAGAATGTCGTAGCTGATATCTCATTCCATTACGAGAAGGCGCGTGACCGTCAGGGGAAACCTGACTGGTTTCATGGCGACCTCTACTGGCATGGCAATAACGTTCCTGTCATCTCCTATGAAAAACTCAACGGGCAGGCCTATATCCCGGGCCATCACAAGGAGAAGATCGCGATCTGCAACCTGCTTGATGCATCCGGCAACTACCCGGCTGTTGGTATCCTCGTCAGGGCCGTGCCGCGGATGGTGCAGGTTGATGAGGGGATTCTGTTGACAGAGGAATCAGCCGTCAAGGACAGCTTCGCACTGGCAAACGTGAGATTCCAGGGAGAGAGCATGATCATTCCCGACATCCAGAAGATCGGACGCGAGATCAACAGGATACTCTGAGGCTCAATTGATCAGTCGCCAGTATACTTTCCGCTGATTCCATGCTCTTCGGCAAATCCGAGCATGCGCTCTATCGGTATCAATGCCTTCTGCCGAATATTCTCATCGATGTAAATCTCGTTCTCTCCGCTGATCAGCACCTCTTCGAGGTTCTGGAGTGAATTCATTGCCATCCAGGGACAGTGGGCACAGGACTCGCAGGTCGCTCCCTCACCGGCAGTTGGCGCTGAAATCAGGGTTTTATGCGGTGCAACCTGCTGCATCTTCCAGAAAATTCCATCGTCTGTTGCCACGATAAACTTGTCCTGTTCCATTTCGGATACTGCCTTGATGAGCTGTGTGGTCGAGCCGACGACATCGGCCTGATCGATCACATGTTCGGGAGATTCCGGATGCACGAGAACGGCTGCATCCGGGTGCAGGCGCCGGATACGCTCGAGTGCGACGGACTTGAATTCTTCATGTACAACGCAGGAGCCGGGCCAGAGCAGCATATCGGCACCGGTCACTTTCTCGATGTATTTGCCGAGATGGCGGTCGGGTGCCCAGAGCACTTTTTCACCGCGTTCCTTGAGATGACTCACGATCGGCAGTGCGATTCCCGATGTCACCATCCAGTCGGCACGGGCCTTTACGGCAGCAGAAGTATTGGCATACACGACGACCGTATGATCAGGATGTTCGTCGCAGAACTGTGAGAAAAGATCAGCGGGACAGCCGACGTCGAGTGAACAGGTCGCATCGAGATCGGGCATCAGGACGCGTTTTTCGGGGTTGAGGATTTTCGAGGTCTCACCCATGAAGCGCACGCCGCAAACAATAATTGTCTCTGCATGCGTGGTCGTGCCAAACCGCGCCATTTCGAGTGAATCAGCGACACATCCACCGGTTTCCTCGGCCAGTGCCTGCAGATCGCCATCCGTGTAGTAGTGCGCAACCAGGACGGCATTTTGTTCCTTGAGCAGTTTCCTGATACGTTCCCTGAGTTCCGCTTTCTCTTCGACCGAGAGTTCAGGCCAGACCGGATGTTTGGGAACCTTGATACTGTTGCGAATGGCGTCCGCTGAAATCTTGATACTGTTGGTTGACATGCGCATTCGATTTGCTGATTACAGTTGATGCTGATTCTATCCGAAGTTCTTGTGAAAATCCGGTTACAATTCGGCCCACCATGCATGACGAGCACCGGTTTCCAGACGACTCCCTCATTGATGACTGCCTGCTTGCTGACCGCCACGCTTTCAGAAAGCGCCTTGACGGCCTCAAACGGCGCCTGAAGCAGAAACAGCCTGTCGATGCTGGACTGGAGAAACTCGAAAAGGCGATTGCGGAGTCGCTGCGAACGGTTGCAGTACGCCGTGAACTCGCGCAGGAAATCAATTTCCCGCCTGACCTGCCGATCAGCGGGTCTCTTGATCAGATCCGGGAGACCATTGCCGCGAACCAGGTTGTGATCCTCTGCGGCGAGACCGGATCCGGAAAATCCACCCAGCTGCCGAAAATATGCCTTTCAATGGGACTGGGTACGCATGGACGGATCGGCCATACCCAGCCACGCCGTATCGCTGCTCGCAGCCTGATGTCGCGCATCAGCACTGAACTCGAGACTGAACCGGGGACGCTTGTCGGCTACAAGGTGCGTTTCAAGGATCATGTCCGGCCGCAGACGCGTGTCAAGCTCATGACCGACGGTATCCTGCTCGCCGAGATACAGCGGGATGCCTGGCTAAATGAATACGACACCCTGATCATCGACGAGGCACATGAGCGCAGCCTCAATATCGATTTTCTGATCGGTTATCTGAAACAGTTGATCAAGCGACGCAGCGATCTCAAGATCATCATCACATCGGCCACCATCGATCCGCAACGCTTCTCGAGACATTTCGACAATGTGCCTGTCATCGAGGTTTCCGGCAGAACCTATCCGGTCGAACTCCGTTACCGGCCACTTGAGGAAGAGGGCGTTTCCGAGCGTGACGAGGCTATGCAGCTGGCGATTGTCGATGCTGTCGATGAACTTTCTCGCGAGGATTCCGGCGATGTCCTGATCTTCCTCTCTGGCGAGCGCGAGATCAGGGAAACAGCGGAGACACTGCGCAAACACAAATTGCAGGCAACAGAGGTATTGCCGCTTTATGCGCGTCTTTCTCCTGCGGATCAGGCGAGAATCTTCCGTTCCTCCGGCAAGAGGCGGATCGTTCTTGCAACCAACGTTGCCGAGACTTCGCTGACGGTACCGGGTATCCGTCATGTCATCGATACCGGTTTTGCACGCATAAGCCGATACAGCCATCGCAGCAAGGTACAGCGACTTCCGGTCGAATTTATCAGTCAGGCCTCGGCCAACCAGCGCAAGGGACGCTGCGGTCGTGTTGCCGAGGGGATCTGCGTTCGTCTCTATAGTGAGGAGCAATTTGAGAGCCGGCGTCCATTCACGGAGCCGGAGATCCAGCGCACGAATCTCGCCTCGGTAATCCTGCAGATGAAGTTGCTACGCTTCGGTGATATCGCGACCTTCCCGTTCATCGATCCACCTGACAAGCGCCTTGTTCGGGATGGCTATCGGTTGCTCGAGGAGATCGGGGCGGTTGACGGTGAGCGCAGTGTGACGCGCATCGGCAGACAACTCGCGCGCCTTCCTGTCGACCCGCGTGTTGGTCGCATGCTGCTCGAGGCCGCACATGGCAGTTGCCTCAGGGAGTTGCTGGTGATTGCAGCGGCCCTCTCCATACAGGATCCACGCGACCGACCGCTTGACAAACAGCAGGCTGCCGATGAGGCTCACAGGTTATTCCATGACGAGCATTCCGACTTTGGAGCTTATGTGAATCTCTGGAAGCATCTCGAGGAGCAGCGACATCACCTCACACGGCGCAAGTTCATCCGGCACTGTCGCGAATATTTCCTCTCTCCGACACGAGTACAGGAGTGGCACGATATACATCAACAGCTCAGGCTGCAGATGCATGAACTGGGTTACAGGGAAAACGAGCAGGACGCCGGCTACGAGGAGATCCACAGGGCAATTCTTTCGGGACTGCTGTCGCATATCGGGTTTCGCGAGAGCGGCTCCGACCGTGACTACAAGGGAGCGAGAGGCAGCCGTTTTTTCGTATTTCCGGGTTCCTCTCTTTTTGAACAGCAGCCAAAGTGGATTGTGGCTGCAGAGCTGGTCGAGACGACGCGGCTTTATGGACGTACGCTGGCGATGGTAAAGCCCCAGTGGATCGAATCGATGGCCGGCCATCTGCTCAAGCGCAGCTACTCGGAACCGCACTGGCAGTCAAAACGCGGCCAGGTCGCCGGATACGAGAAAATCACACTTTATGGCCTTACCCTCGTGCGGCGCCGGCGCATCAATTTCGGGCCGGTCGACCCTGAGACATCACGCGAGATCTTTATTCGTTCGGCGCTTGTCGATGAAGATTTCCAGACTCGCGCGCCATTCTGGCGACACAACCTCGAACTTCTCAAAGGCCTGCGCCAGCAGGAGGCAAAGTCCCGCAGTCGCGATATCCTTGTTGACGAGGAAGCCCTCTATCATTTTTATGATGAGCGTATTCCGAAGGAAATCTACAGCACGCCGCAGTTCGAACAGTGGCTCCGCAAGGCAACGCAGCAACAGCCCAAGCTGCTTCACCTGACGGAGCAGGATTTACTCAGACCCGGGGCCCTGAAAGTCGAGAAAGAGCAGTTTCCGGATTCTCTCGAGATCAACGGTATGCACCTGCCGCTCGAATACCATTTCGAGCCGGGTGCGGAGAATGATGGTGTCACGCTTCTCGTTCCCGAAGAGGTTCTGAACCAGATAACCGAGGAGCAGCTGGAATGGCTGGTACCCGGCTTGCTCGAGGAGCGCATCACGACGCTTTTACGCGGGCTGCCCAAACCCCTGAGGCGCAATTTCGTTCCGATTCCCGATACGGCAAAGGCTGTCCTCGAACGTCTCAAACCCTCGAATGACTCCCTTCTTCTGGCCATTGCCTCGACCCTAAAAGAGATGACGGGTGTGCATATCTCCGAAACCGACTGGCCGCGCGAAGAGTTGCCGGGGCACCTGCAAATGAACCTGCGCATCGTCGATGCCGGCGGCAAGACGCTCGCCGCGGGACGCAATCTCACGCAGCTCAAGCGCAAGACTGCCGGCAGTGGTGGGAAAGGCCCCGGAATAAAGCGCATGCCCTCTCATGATATTGAGCAGGAGGGCATCACCCGCTGGAATTTTGGCGACTTGCCTGAGCAGGTCAGCATCGACAGGGCAGGGATCAGCCTTACAGGTTTTCCGGCACTTGTCGACATGGGCAAGGATGTCGCGATCCGCATACTCGACAGCAGGTCCAATGCCCTCCATGAGCACCGCAAGGGGCTTCGGCGGCTGATCATGCTCACGCTGGCGCTACAGGTCAAGTTCCTGCGCAAGGAGCTCGCGGGCGTTGACAGGATGCGCTTGCAGATGGCAAAGGCACCGGGCCGCGTGACAGGCAAACAAATTGACATCGAACAGGAACTCGTGAGCCTGGTCATCGATCGTACCTTCCTGCATGAACATGCCGACATCCGCAAGCAGATGAATTTCGAGACAGTACTCAGGCGACACAAGGCCGACCTCATGAGCGTTGCCAGTGAGACAGTCAAACTGGTGTCGCAGATTCTCGACAGCTATCAGAAGTTGCGCAAGCAGCTGTCGTCAATCACGGCGATCAACTGGCTGGCATCCGTGAAGGACATGCAGCAGCAGCTTGACGGACTTGTCTACCAGGGCTTCCTCCAGGAAACTCCATGGGAGCATCTGCAGCGTTATCTTGCTTACATCAGAGCGCTTGAACTGCGCCTCGAAAAGCTCAAGCATGCTGCAGCACGTGACCGGCAGTCGATGCAGGAACTGGCAAAGATCCATGAGAAATGGAAGTTGCGCCATGACCGGATGTCTGCAGATCACCGGTATGATGAACGACTCGAAGAGATTCGCTGGTCTATCGAGGAACTGCGCATCTCTCTTTTTGCACAGGAAGTCAAGACCGCATTTCCCGTCTCCGTGAAACGTCTCGAGAAACGCTGGGAGGAACTGGGGCTCTAGGTCATGGCTTGTCTGTGTGCCCCAGATCGCGTTCCGGTGAAACCATGTCGCGTACCTTCTGCTTCAGCTCCTTGATATCCGGGAAGCGACCTTCCTGCTTGCGTGACCAGACCAGTTCGCCGTTGAGGTGGATGTCGTAAACGCCGCCTGTGCCAGGACGCAAGGCGACCTCCGTCAGCTCGTCCTGGAAAGTAGTCAGCAGCTCTTGCTGCATCCAGGCGGCGCGCAGCAGCCATCGGCACTGGGTGCAGTAGTGTATGGTGAGGCGGTTTTCCTCCGATGTATTCGATGTCATGGGGCAGAGATCTCCGGTGTCATCTGTGTCCGGGGCGATTCTATCCGGGATTTGGTCTCTGTTTCATGGATCTTCTGTAGCGATTCCTGGTTTTTTCTCTTTGTGTCTGCCACACGGGCTTCGTGTCTTCTCGACATCAGGAGCGTGGATATTGGACACTTGGTACATGTACAACCTCTTCACCTACGGATCACTGATGTTTAGCGAAGTCTGGGACCGCGTGGTCGACGGGAATTACCCCTCCCGGCACGCGACCTTGCGCGGCTACGTGCGCAGGCAGTTACGCGGCGAAACCTACCCTGCGATCGTACCGGCCCCGGGAGAGTCATGCCTTGACGGCGTCCTCTATTGCGGAATCATACCGGAGGACATGGCGCGACTGGACCGCTTCGAGGGCGATTACTATACGTGCTCGGCGGTTACTGTTTTGACAACTGCAGGGGCAGCTCTCGATGCATATACCTATGTTCTCAGGGAGCAGTATCACCACATGCTCTCTGCCGAAGCGTGGGATACCGAGCTTTTCTTGAAAGAGGGAATACAGCAGTTCCTGTCGGATTATTCCGGTTTCGACCGCTGATATTCCCTCTGCAGCGCGTGTTTCTCCAGCAGACCTCCACAAACATGAGTCAGATCAAAACCTGACTCCGCGTCAGACTATATAGTCGAGAGTCTGAATGTCCCGATTCAAACAGTTATCGGGACGGCTCGGTCGGAAAGAGGTGGACGAGATGACAAAAAAACAGGAAGCGAAGAACAAGTCAGAGAAGAACAGCATGACCATTGGCCCTTCAATCCAGATTGATGAAGAGGACGAGGGACCAAAGACGAAGAAAATCAGTAAAGACGACTATTTCAATGCGCTCGGCAAGCTCCAGATCGAACTCGTGAAACTGCAGGAGTGGGTCAAGGCGAAAGGGCTCAAGGTTGTCGTCCTCTTCGAGGGGCGCGATGCTGCCGGCAAGGGCGGCAGCATCAAGCGCATCACCGAACCGCTCAATCCGCGTATCTGCCGCGTCATCGCATTACCCGCACCGACCGAGCGCGAGAAGACCCAGTGGTATTTCCAGCGCTACATCGAGCACCTGCCAGCTGCCGGTGAAATCGTACTGCTGGATCGCAGCTGGTACAACCGTGCAGGTGTCGAGCGTGTCATGGGCTTCTGTACCGAGGACGAATACTGGGAATTCATGCGCACCTGCCCCGAGTTCGAGCGTATGCTCGTACGTTCCGGCATCATCCTTATCAAATACTGGTTCTCGGTCAGTGACGAAGAGCAGGAGCGCCGTTTCCAGAAGCGGGTCGATCGTCCGGAAAAACGCTGGAAACTGAGTCCGATGGATCTCGAGTCTCGCAAGCGCTGGGTCGAGTACTCGAAAGCGAAGGACGTGATGTTTGCGCATACCGACATCAAGCAGGCGCCCTGGTACGTGGTTGATGGTGACAACAAGAAACGCGCGCGCCTCAATGTCATTTCCCACCTGCTGAGCCTGATTCCCTACGAGGATCTGACACCGCCACCGATCAAGCTGCCCCCTCGCGAGGACAAGGCCGGTTACGTCAGACCACCGATCTCTGACCAGAACTTCGTCCCCGAAGTCTTCTGAAAGACACCCGCAGTGCCGCGCCTGCAATAGCGCGGTGCCTGTTTCATGTTCTGCAGGGAGCGGCTCGCTTTCATGGATTTTTCACAAAGCCGGCATCCAACCCCGCAGGTCACATGGCTATGGGATATACGGCAGTTGTAGTATTGGTGTGCACGTTCAACCAACAGAGAGCGACTCATGACACATCCACTCAAGGAACTTTACGACGCCGAACCGGAATCACCTCTCTACGTGGCCATCAACCGCGTACTCGTCGAGAACGACCCGAATCTCATGCGCATGATGAAGCAGGCCAGCTCGAAGATGTGTTTGGCCACAGCGCTGACGCCGGGATTCCGCGGCTTCGACCTCATGCGCCAGGTCGGAAGCTGCCCCATGGGCATGCGCTGGAGTGCAGCCTCCGACATGACCGGCTCACTGTCACATATCTGGATCGACCAGTTCACCTACTGGGAGAGTGTCGAAGCGCACGAGGATTTCCACGAGACTTTCGAGGACGTGGTTGTTGACGCCTGCGCAAAGTGCGGCGACGTGTTGCTGGACGGACCGGAAGAGCCAGTCTACCGCATTGTCACGAGCGACCTGCCCAAGCTTGTCTCCATGAACCAGATGATGCAGCTCAACCGGGAAGGGAAGGGCAGTGGCTATGCCGTCGACTCGGGCGAGACCGTGACCGTGCTTGCCACCCATCATGTGCGCCCCGGCAAGGAGTCCGAATTCGAGGAGGCCGAACAGCAGACGATGGAGATGCTCAAGGAGACCGCCGGCGTCGTTGGCTACCAGATCCTGAAGCGCATCGGCGTCTCCACGCTCGGTAGTGGTCATGCGACCGTCGAGTCGATGATGGAAGAGCTCAAGGAGAGTTCCGGCAGCAAGCTCAAGCGCACTGCCGAGGTGTGGGAGGGCTACTCCCTGCCGGTCGAGTATCTCGTTATGGTCGAGTGGGAAAACCTGCGAGCGGCGCAGCGTGGTATGCCGCATGTCAATGTCAAACCGGAGATCCTCTTCGTGCACGGTCCGAAGGTGCTCAACAACCTCATCAGGTTGCCGACGCTGCGAATTTCCGAGTCGATGTTCACGGAACACACGTTCCGCGAGATCCTGCAGGGCAACGCTTGAGAGCCAGTCACGGGCATCCCGCTCAGTAGTGCGGTGGAACCTCGTGCCCGGGTGTTGCCGGCGATGGCAACTGTTCGGCCATCGAATCGAGCCGGGCGACCATTTCTTGCAGCTGTCGCTGCAGCGCCTGGATCATCTCCTGCTGCACGTGAAAAACCTTGCTCAGGGTTTCAATCGTCGTCTCGTGGTCCATGACCAGTAGCTGCAGTTTCTCGATCTCTTCTTCCATCGGCAATTCATCTGGTGTCATTTATGCGTCATTCTAGCTACTTTGGTCTGCGTCTGCCGGGATTGGCGAGGGGAGGCGGATTTGCTAGCCTCTGGAGGATTCTTCAGTTCTAGTCTGGGATATTATGGACCAGGAATACATGACAGCTTTCAAAGGGCGTTTCACCTCGGCCATGCGCTGGCCCCAGCTGGATGCCTTGTGGCATGTGCTGCATCAACAGAACGACGGCGGGTGGTTCGTCTATGCTGTCGGTGAGAAGCCGCCCGAAAAACCGGTCACTTCCGAACAGTTTAATCTCTTTCTGGGCAAGATCGACGAGCTGCTGCGACAGGAACACGATCACGATTACTGCGGCATCGTCTACGCGGACAGTCTGTCCGAACCAACCATTATCAAGATCTACGACCCCAACAATCTTGGCGTCTCCTGTGGCTTCAGCGACAATCCACCGCTGCCGGGCTGGATTCTCAGCAGGCTACAGCCAATCGATCTGCCTGAAGCGATGCAGCCGCCCAAAAACCGGCGTAGCTGGTGGCAAAAGCTCTTTCACTGATCCAGGTGAATCATTTCCTCGCAAACCATATGTATTCAGCCTGACAGCTGTGTTAAAATACCTAGCAATTTGATAGGTAATTTAGTGCGCAGCACAGGAACTCCAGATGTCAGAGCAACAGCAAACAGCCGCACAGCGCGAGGCCATGCAGCAGATTACACAATCCGTCATGAGCTTGCTGGATATGTGGAATCTGGAGACCGCCGAGATGCAGAGACTCTTGCAACTCCCGGACAACGTCCGTTCCAGGGCGTTTCACAAGTTCCGTGAGGGGCGTGACGTACTGCCTACAGACAAAAGCGTCATGCGTCGTGCGACCTACCTGCTGCGGATCGCCGATGCACTCAGAACTGCCTATCCCTGTAATCCCCGTATGGCCAGCCACTGGATTCGCACCCCGCACAGACGATTTGGTCGCCGAACCCCGCTCTCGATCATCCTCGCCGACGATACAGACAGCGGTATGATCGCTGTTCTCTCCGAACTCGACTGCACCTTTTCCTGGGATTTGACTGGATCCAGCTGCTCCTGAACCAGGCTCGATCAAACCCCTGCTTTTACACAAGCAGAAGGGAAGCCCGTGAATTACGTGCTTTGATTCAACTTGCCTAGTAATTATTCTTAGATAGTTTGCTTAACTAACTGTTAAATAATAAGTTATTAATCTGTCTAAAAAATAGGCAACTTAACAGAAGCGTAATAAAAACCTCCTTTCTCTATCCGCGTCGAGGAATTCTCCACAAAGTTATCCACAAATTGTGTGGAAAACTCACGGTTATCGCCTCGTCATCGTGGATTTGAAGCAACAGCATGAATTGTGACTTAACTATATCCTGTAAATAACTGATTTTACGTCCGCATTATTATTAGCCTTTCCTGATGCGACAGGCTGTATAATCCGCGGCTTGTATTATTACCCCAATCGGGACCATTTTGTGATTCAGAACCTTCGCAACATCGCCATCATCGCCCACGTCGACCATGGCAAGACCACGCTCGTGGATGAGCTTCTCAAGCAGTCCGGAACACTCGGTGAACGCTTTGGCGAGGTCGAGCGTGTCATGGATTCCAATGACCAGGAGAAGGAGCGTGGCATCACCATCCTTTCGAAGAACACTGCCATCAGCTGGAACGACTACCGCATCAACATCGTCGATACGCCGGGCCACGCCGACTTCGGCGGCGAGGTCGAACGTGTTCTCTCGATGGTCGACTCGGTTCTGCTGCTCGTGGATGCGCAGGAGGGACCCATGCCACAGACGCGCTTCGTCACCCAGAAGGCCTTCAACCACGGTCTGCGCCCCATTGTCGTTGTCAACAAGATCGACAAACCCGGTGCCCGGCCCGACTGGGTCATCGACCAGGTGTTCGACCTCTTCGACAATCTCGGCGCGACCGACGAACAGCTGGATTTTCCCATCATCTACGCTTCCTCGCTGAATGGGTATGCCTCGCTCGACGAGCAGGTCTCCGGGGGAGACATGACGCCGCTGTTCGAGGCCATCGTCGAACACTGTCCTGTACCGGATGTCGATCCCGACGGTCCGTTGCAGATGCAGGTCTCGAATCTCGACTACAACAGCTATGTCGGCGCCATTGCGGTCGGTCGCGTCACACGCGGCACCATCAGGCCGAACCAGCAGGTCGTGGTGGCTCGCGGCGATCACGAGTTCAGGGCCAAAGTGGGGATTGTCTACGGCTATCTCGGCCTGGAACGTCATGAAGTTCCCGAGGCCAGTGCCGGTGACATCATCGCGATCACGGGCATCGAGGCACCAATGGTTTCCGATACACTCTGCGATCCGGAGCATGTCGAGGCATTGCCCGCGCTCTCGGTCGACGAGCCGACAGTTTCCATGACCTTCCAGGTCAACTCCTCGCCATTCGCCGGCAAGGAGGGCAAGTACCTGACATCACGCCAGATTAAAGACCGCCTGGAACGCGAACTGATCCACAACGTTGCGTTGCGCGTGGAAGAGGGTACCGATGCGGAGAAGTTCAAGGTTTCGGGGCGTGGCGAACTGCATCTCTCGGTGCTGATCGAGAACATGCGTCGAGAGGGTTTCGAACTGGCGGTATCGCGTCCCGAGGTCATTTTTCGCGAGATCGACGGTGAGATCTGCGAGCCTTACGAGCAGGTCACCATCGACATTGAAGAGCAACACCAGGGGGCGTTGATGGAGACCCTGGGTGAACGAAAGGGAAACCTGAAAGACATGGTACCCGACGGCAAGGGCCGGGTACGACTGGACTACATGATGCCTTCGCGTGGCCTGATCGGCTTCCAGACCGACTTCATGAGCATGACCTCGGGAACTGGTCTGATCTACCATGTCTTCGATCACTATGGCCCGGTCCAGACCGGTGGTATCGCACCGCGCAAGAATGGTGTACTGATCTCCAACGGAAAAGGCAAGGCGCTTGGCTACGCACTCTTTAATCTCCAGGAGCGTGGCCGCCTGTTCAGCTCACATGGTGACGACGTCTATGAAGGCCAGATCATCGGCATCCACTCGCGCTCCAATGACCTCGTGGTCAACCCGCTCAAGGGCAAGCAACTGACCAATGTGCGTGCCTCGGGCAAGGACGACGCGATTGCCCTGACCCCGCCGATCCCGCTGACCCTTGAGATGGCGCTGGAATTCATCGAGGAAGACGAACTGGTCGAGATCACGCCGGAATCAGTGCGTCTGCGCAAGAAACTGCTGCTCGAGCACGAACGCAAGAAGGCATCACGCGAGGCGTCATGACGCAGGATGATGACAGTCACTGGATGGAATATGCACTTGGCCTGGCGCATGAAGCAGAAGCGCTGGGTGAAGTTCCTGTCGGTGCTGTCATCGTCTCGAAAGGAAGCGTCATCGGTGAAGGTTTCAACAGACCTATCGCCAGCCATGATCCGACCGCTCATGCAGAAATCCAGGCAATACGGGATGCCGGTTTACGCATCGGCAATTACCGGCTGGCGGATGCGACTCTCTACGTAACACTCGAACCCTGTGCCATGTGTGCCGGAGCGGTCGTCCATGCGCGTATCGACCGGGTTGTTTATGGTGCCAGCGATCCGAAGGGCGGAGCCTGCGGCAGTGTTTTTGATCTGCTGCCGGCAGACGAACGATTCAATACGCGAGTCGAAGTTACAGCGGGAGTGCACGCGGACGAATGTGCTACGCTACTGAGTCGATTTTTTCAACGTCGTCGGATGGAGAAGAAAACATCATGAGTAAGATTGCAACCCTGCTGATTGCTGCGGCCGTTACCCTTGTACCGATGCAGCTGCCTGCCGAAACAGCGTCGACGTACGCGCCAGTGACCGTTCCGATGTCACCGAAAAAACTCTCCGAAGACGTCTACTACGTGGAGGGGCTCGCCGGGATCGCAACGGCTTTTGAAGGTTTCATCTCGAATGCCGGCTTTGTCGTCACCGACGAAGGTGTCATTGTCTTCGACGCGCTCGGCACGCCGTCACTGGCCTGGCAGTTACGACAGGAGATCCGGAAAATCACGGATAAACCGGTCGTCAAGGTCGTCGTCAGCCATTATCACGCCGATCATGTACTGGGCCTCGAGGTCTTCAGGGACGAGGGTGCAGAAATCATCGCGCCGGCTGAAGCAGAGAGATATATCGAGGGTGGACTTGGCCAGGAACGTCTCGAGGAGCGCACCCTGTCGCTCGACCCCTGGGTCACCGAGGAGACGCGACTCGTGTCACCTGATGTCTGGCTCGACAAGAGCATGACCATGGAGATGGGGGGCAAGCGCATGACGATCCTTCACCTCGGAAAAGCACATTCCGACGGCGATATGGCCATGCTTGTCGAGCCTGACAAGGTGCTGTTCACGGGCGACATCCTCTTCGAGGGGAGGGTGCCCTTTGTCGGCAGTGCCGATACCAAGGGCTGGCTCGAGGCGCTGGAGTCGATGCAGACCACGGGGCTCAAGGCGCTGGTTCCCGGCCACGGTCCGGCCGCGTCCGATCCCGATGCGGCCATCGTCATGACACGCGACTATCTTGCCTACCTGCGGGAGATCATGGGTGCCGCCGTCGAGGATCTTGTCGATTTCGACGAAGCCTATGCCGAAGCCGACTGGAGCCGCTTTGAGAAACTGCCGGCCTTCGAGGCCGCCAACCGCGTCAACGCCTATGGGGTCTATCTCTCCATGTCCGACGAGGCGCTGGAATAGCCAGAGATACAGGCCCCGGTAATCTGAAACACGGGCATCTGCTAGAGTGATTTCTCCCTGGCATGAAGGGAATCCGGCTTGTCCGCGTTCTCGGCACTGGCCGTCCTGAAACTCGTATGCCAGACCAGTAATTCATAGAAGTTGCGGATATTGTCGACGTAGACCACAGGTTCCCGGCCACGCGCGTAACCATGTTTCAGTGTCGTATGGTATTTAGTCTGTGCGAGCAAGGGCAGGTGTTCTCGTACATCCTGCCAGATGTTCGGATTACCCCCCAGTCGCCTGGTGAGAATTCTGGCATCCTCGAGGTGGCCAAAGCCGACGTTGTAGCCAGCGAGAATGAACCACTGGCGGTCAGGCATCTTCACCTCTTCCGAAATCTGCTCGTCGAGGAGCTTGAGGTAGCGCGTCGATCCGACGAGGCTCTGTTCCGGGTCGGTACGATCAGCGATATCGACTAGCCTGGCAGTGTCATTGGTGAGCATCATGAGGCCCTTGACACCTGTGGGCGAGACAGCCTCCGGGTTCCAGTGTGACTCCTGGTAGCCTATGGCGGCCAGCAGTCGCCAGTCATAGCCGCTGGTCCTGGAGACACGCCTGAACAGTGGCTCGAAGCGCGGCAGGCGTGATTCGACGTTTTTCCAGAAGGTGTGGGTATCGGCAAAGGTCAGCAAGTCAACATGCGCGTAGTAGCGCGTCAGGACGGTATCGAGCTTGCCGTTCCTCCGAATGTGCTGGAAATACTCTCTGACCCTCTGATGCAGCGAAGTGTCCTTGTGTCTCGGCATGGCCCACTGCAGCGGTTGCGGCAGGCCGATATCGAAAGCCACGCGCAGATCCGGGTAGAAGCGCCGGTTGAAATCGACAACGTTGGAGTTGGCAATCGTGTACTTGATGGCCTTTTCCTGGAGCAGGTAGAGCAGTTGCTCGACGTCCATATCCGGTGAACTTTTCCAGCTGGCGAAGAGTTCACCCTTCTCGCCAAGCTGCTCCAGAAGCTCACCGTGATGACTCCCTTCGGCTATCTCGATTTCGTCGTCCCCGACCTCATAGAGGCTGGCAGGAACAGGAGAGCCTGCCCTGTAGACAAGTTGCCGGCTGATGTACTGGTAGACTGGGCCTGGTCTGATGCGCTGTGGCATTCCGTTCAGGACCATCCCGGGCGCAGCAAGATGGACCTTGCCATTTTCGACAGCGTTCATGATCTCCGAATCGCGTTCGTAGATGACGAATTCGGCTTTGACACCAAGCGACTCCGCAAAGGCCGTTACAAGGTCATATTCGGGGCCGGTGGGGCCGTTCGGACCCTCATACCAGGTCGTGGCGCTGTTGCGTGTTGCGACGAGAAGCACACCATCGCGCTTGATGCTCTCGACGGTGGTGAGCGGTTTGCCCCATTCCGTGTAGAGCAGTAAAAAGAGGAGAGTCGCCGGGACGAGTGCCGCCAGCGTCAAGGGCAAAAAAAGCAGCTTCCTGAAGAGGTTGGTACTCTGCCGCCGGAATCCCATCGTCCCCGGTTGTCAATTTGATCGTGACCGATGATCATAGCTTTAGCCTGCAGTGAAGTACAGATGTCCGAATATCGCTACCGGATTTGGTTGTCGAGCGGAATTGATCGGGAAATCGGGCTGCACAAAGGGTACAATCGCCACCAACATAACGATAAAACAACAGGTTGCGTCTTTCTTCGCGCACATGATCGAAGTCGAGGGAATTTCAAGGCATTACGGCAGTCAACTGGCAGTCGATGATGTCTCTTTCAGTGTCGGAGCCGGCGAGATTGTCGGATTGCTCGGGCATAACGGCGCCGGAAAAAGCACCATCATGAAGATGCTGACCGGATTTCTCGAACCGGCATCCGGCCGGATCCGTGTCGGCGACCTCGATCTGCGCCAGCACCCCGTCCGGGCCAGAAGCCTGATTGGCTATCTGCCCGAGAATTGTCCGCTCTACCCTGAAATGCAGGTGATGGAGTATCTCTACTTTCAGGCCGCGCTAAAGGGTATTCCGGAAATCCTGCGGCATCAGCAGGTTGCTCATGCCATCGGGGGGACGCAACTGCAGGAAAAAGCCACGAGCCTGATCGATACTCTGTCACGCGGACAGCGCCAGCGCGTGGGTGTAGCCCAGGCACTGCTTGGCGATCCGGAAATTCTCATTCTCGACGAGCCGACAAATGGACTCGATCCGGCCCAGATCAGGCGGATGCGCCAGCTCATCAGGAATGCAGCAGAGAAAGCCACGGTACTGGTCTCGACCCATATTCTCCAGGAGGTGGAAGCCGTCTGTGACCGGGTTCTGATCCTGCAAGGCGGAAAGCTTGTCATCGACCGTTCGCTGGTTGAATTGCAGCGTGCCAGCCGACTGCGGGTTGTCGTAGAAGAACCGGGAGACATGGCGAGCGCACTGCTCGAGAGCATCGCACCTCTGGAGCCCGGGGATGGATGCTATCTTCTCGATTGCACAGGCGAGGACGTAACACAAACGGCGCGAGAGGTCAGCAGGCGTCTTGCGGAAGAGGGGATACTGCTCCTCGAATTGCGTCCATTGCGTGATTCACTCGAGTCACTGTTTCGTGATACGCAGGAATCGGGGGAGCACACGAATGCGTGAATCGCTCGCCATTGCACGTCGCGAGATCGCCGCTTTCTTCGCCTCGCTGAGCTCCATGCTTCTACTTGCCATATTCGTGACAGTTGTTGCATTCCATTTCTTCTGGATCGAATCTTTTTTTGCTCGCAATATTGCTGATGTACGGCCCATGTTCGACTGGGTTGCCCTCGTGATGATCCTGCTTGTCGCGAGCCTGACAATGCGCAGCTGGTCGGAAGAGAGGCGCAATGGAACTATCGAGCTGTTGCTGACATCGCCTGTTCCGACCAGCCGCCTGGTTATTGGCAAGTTCGTCGCTGTCATGGGCATTCTCCTCGTGGCACTGAGCCTGACCCTGCCCATACCGGTCATGGTGGCATTCACGGGCGAACTCGATCCCGGCCCGGTGGCCAGTGGCTATGCCGGCCTGCTGCTGCTTGCATCAGCATTCAGTGCCATCGGGCTGTTTGTTTCTTCCAGGACCGATAACCAGATTGTCAGCCTGATTGGCACAGTCACTCTCTGCGGCTTGCTACATCTTGTTGGCAGTGACGGCTTCACGGGCTTCTTCGGCTACAGAACAGCCGAGTGGCTTGGATTGTTGAGTAGCAGTGTACGTCTTGAGTCCATGATGCGCGGTGTTGTTGCCCCCGGGGACCTGCTTTACTTTGCGGTTGTCACGCTTGTTTTTCTGTTGCTCAACGGCCTGTCACTCGAGTCTCTGCGACAGGCCGGCGAGCCATCTGCCATGCACGGGGCAAGGCAGATGCTGACAGCTCTCCTCGTGGTTATCCTTCTGCTGACGAGCCTGGCTGTCTCCACGATCAGCCTGCCGCGGCTGGACCTCACCACGAATAGCCGATATACGCTATCAGAGACCACCCACTCGACTCTCGCGAATCTCAAGCAGCCGCTTCTTCTGCGCGGCTATTTCAGTGAACGCACGCATCCGATGCTCAATGGACTGATCCCGCGGATGCAGGATCTGCTCGAGGAGTATCGTGTTGCAGGAAACGGACGTGTCAGGGTCGAGCTGGTCGATCCCCTGCGATCACCGGAACTTGAGCAGGAAGCTGCAGAGAAGTATGCCATCGAGCCCACTGCCTTCCAGACAGCCGACAGGTACCAGGCGTCGCTTGTCAACTCCTATTTCGACCTGCTGGTCGCATATGGCGATCAGTTCCAGACACTGAATTATTCCGATCTCATCGAGCTCAAAACCCGTGGCGAGACCGATCTCGAGATTCGCTTGCGCAACCCGGAATATGATCTGACGGCCGCTATTCGCAAAGTGCTCTTCGCACAACGAACCCACGAGAACCTCTTCGACTCCATTCCTGGAAAGATTCGTTTTCGCGCCTTCATTTCCGATGACAAACGCTTGCCGGAGAAGCTCGTGGCACTGAAACGTGATCTCGAAACACTGCTCGTGACGTTTGAGGAGAATGCTGCCGGCAAGCTCGAAATCACGATCGAGGATCCCCAGCAGGGTGAAGGCGCAATGGTCAAGGAAATTCGCGAGAAATACGGTTTCCGTCCCATGGTGATGACACTCGACAGCACCGACCAGTTCTTCTTCTACATGATCATGGAAAATGACCAGCGCGTGGTGCCCGTGCCCTTGCCGGACAGCCTGGACGTCCATGGCTTGCAGCGTGCACTCAGTGCCGGTCTCAGGAACTTTGCGCCGGGTGTGTTGCGCAAGGTTGCGCTGTTTTTGCCGCCCGAGCCAATCTCGATCGCAGGTTTCCGGCAGAAAGGCTACGCAACCTGGTACCAGCTCGAGAAACGCTTGCGAGACAGCGTAATGGTGGAGAAAACGAATCTCGCATCCGGGGGTGTACCCCAAGATGCGGATCTGTTGATCATTGTTGCGCCCGAGAAGCTCGAAAAGAAACAACTCTTCGCCATCGACCAGTTCCTCATGCAGGGCGGCACGGTGATCATTGCTACTTCACCCTGGAATGTCAGGCTCAGCAGTGATGCGATCTCGGCGGAGAAGCGACTCTCCGGTATCGAGCCCTGGCTGGCTCATCATGGCATCACGATTGACGAAACGCTTGTCATGGATACGCAACTCGGCTATTTCCCGATCCCGGTGCAACGTCAGGTTGGCGCCAGCACGGTCGAGGAGACGCGACAGCTCGCCTATCCCTATTTCATCGATCTCAGGCAAGAGAATCTCGATAGCACAACAGGCATCTTCGCCGGTATCAACCAGCTGACAATGAACTGGGTATCGCCGCTGATAGTCGATAATCCGGGATTGAATGTGACCACGCTGTACAGCAGCTCGGAAGAGAGCTGGCTCGACAGTGAAGGCGGAATACAGCCCGATCTGGAGAAATGGCCAGCCAGCGGTTTCGATTCAGGGGATGGCAGGGAACGTAAAGCCAGTGAACTGGCTATTCTTGCCAGCGGAAGATTCAACTCCTGGTTTGCCGGCAAGCCGGTTGACTTTGATGTCACGTCAGGGGGATCAAACGACGGCAAGCCCGTCGAGGTGATCGAACAGTC
>JASFPB010000002.1:0-27845 GCA_050116235.1 Chromatiales bacterium
ACTGCTGATGAGCCCGGTCATCTTCGGGTTGGCATGGGCGATCCATCGCCGTGGTGTCACGCCGTTGGTCTTGTTGTTGAATTTTTCCGGCCAGAGCGAATGGAAATCGCGAAAAAGCCCGTCGACCAACAGCTGCGAATGCAGCGCTGCCACGCCATTGACCGAAAAACTGCCGACAATGGCGAGGTAGGCCATGCGCACGTATTGTTCACCGTTCTCCTCGATGATCGACATACGTCTGAGGCGTTCAGTGTCACCCGGCCATTTCATGGCGACCTTCTCGAGGAAACGGACGTTGATCTCGTAGATGATCTCCAGCAGCCTTGGCAGCAGCTGTTCGAAGATGGCGACCGGCCATTTCTCAAGTGCTTCCGGCAGGAGTGTGTGGTTGGTGTATGCCATGCAGGCCGTGGTTATGTTCCAGGCATCATCCCATTCCAGGTGCTTCTCATCGATCAGGATGCGCATGAGCTCGGCCACAGCAATCGTCGGGTGGGTGTCATTCATCTGGAAAACATTGTCGCGCGCGAAATGCTTGTAGTGCGGCCCGCCCTCGGCATATTCCCAGATACGAATCGCATCCTGCAGACTTGCCGAAGCAAGGAAATATTGTTGTCTCAGCCTCAAGACCTTCCCGCTTTCACTCGCATCGTTCGGATAGAGCACCATGGAGATGTGCTCGGCATCGTTCTTTGCGGCGACCGCCTCAGTATAGGAGCCGGCATTGAATTCATCGAGGTTGAATTCGTCTGTCGTCGTTGCTTTCCACAACCGCAGGGTGTTGACCGTGTTGTTGCCATAACCCGAGACTGGCAAATCATAGGGAATGGCAAGGACGTCATTGGTGTCCACCCAGCGCACGCGGTTTCTCCCCCTCTCGTCCTTGTAGATTTCGGTATGACCGCCGAAGTGGATACGCTGTGTATATTCCGGGCGCTCGAGTTCCCAGGGATTGCCATCGCGCAACCAGTGATCAGGCTCCTCGACCTGCCTGCCATTCAGGAGTTTCTGCCGGAACATGCCGTACTCGTAGCGGATGCCGTAACCGATGACCGGAAGCTGCAGCGTTGCGCAGCTGTCGATAAAGCAGGCCGCGAGGCGCCCCAGGCCACCATTACCGAGGCCGGCATCAGGCTCGTTTTCCATGATCTCCTCGGTATCAAGAAGCATGTCATGCAATGCCTGCTCGACCTCCGTTTCCAGCCCCATGTTGAGGATGTGATTGCCGAGGGAGCGCCCAATCAGGAATTCCAGCGACATGTAGTAGGCACGCCTTACGCCGGGCTCCTTGTATTCGATCCAGGTATCGCGCCAGTTGGTGATCAGGCGGTCTCGCAGCGTGTATGCCAGGGCTGCATACATGTAGCTGGGCGAGCAGCCAAGAAAACGGCCGAGATGGCGATTGAGATAGTGCAGGAAATCCCCCTGCAGTGCATCAGGGTCGGAATTGAGCCGCTCGAGTGGCAAAAGACAGAGTTCGGAAGCTTTCGGTTCGTTCATGGGTCTATCCGGTTCTATGCAGTATGGCCATTTTTGTATAGCAAGATGTATTCCAGTGCGCTCTTTTCCCATCCGAAATCCTGTTCCATGGCTGTGCGTTGCAGCTGGTTCCAGACGCGCGCGTTCGCATGCAGCTCCAGTGCACGTTCGATCGCTCCGAGAAGGCCCTGCGCTGTCGGGGTCTTCATGACGAATCCGTTGGCCGTCCTGTTCGCGATGTTCTCAGCAGTTGCATCCACTACCGTATCCGCGAGTCCGCCTGTATTGTTTACCACCGGCAGCGTGCCATAGAGCAGGCTGTACATCTGGTTCAGGCCGCAAGGCTCGAAGCGGGAAGGCATGAGAAAGATATCGGCTCCGGCCTCGAGCTGGTGCGCAACCTCCTCGGAGTAACCGATGTGGCTGAACACGCGTTGCGCATGCTGCCGCGACAGGTCAGTGATTCTGTTTTCCAGGTGATGGTGGCCGGCACCAAGCAGGACGAAATTGGCATTGGTACGTGCCAGCAGTTCCGGAA
Source organism: Chromatiales bacterium (assembly GCA_050116235.1). Taxonomy (GTDB): domain Bacteria; phylum Pseudomonadota; class Gammaproteobacteria; order Chromatiales; family Chromatiaceae; genus Sva-25. The sequence goes on from JASFPB010000002.1 coordinate 2,018, forward strand.
TCACCTCGAGGACGAGATCGACGCCTTTCTGTTCAACGAGTCGACTGACCATTCCCAGCAGTGGTGCTGAAAGCAGACGGTCAGTGACCGTGGCACAGAAATGACTCAGCAAGGCTTCCTTGTTCTTGCGCTTGCCGGGATTACGCCGCTTTGCAGAGTAGTGCGCTGTGAGAAAGGGATCAGTCGAGGGATTCCAGACGCTTGTATCGACCCCGTTCAGAACACCGTGCAACTTGTGGCTGTTGGCCTGCAGAATGCCCTCCATACCATAGCCGAATGCCGGCGTTGTTATCTCGGAAGCGTAGCTCGGGCTGACCGTCGTGATGACATCCGAGTAGACAAGGCCTGCCTTGAGCATGGAAAAGCCACCATAGAACTCGATACCTTCACCTGACCACCAGTGCCCTGGCAGCTTGAGCGCCATGAATTCATCATGGGAGAAATGGCCGCCGTAGGCGAGATTGTGGATCGTGAAAACCGTGCGCGGCGGGTGCGTCTCCATGGAGAGCAGGGCCGGCACAAGCCCGGTCTGCCAGTCGTGGCTGTGCACGACGTCGGCACGCCATCCGCTTTCAAGGACGTCCATGGCAAGCATGGCTGCCGCCCTCGAGAAGACCGCGTAGCGTTCTGCATTGTCCGGCCAGTCATAGCCATCGGGATGCAGGTAGGGATTGCCGGGACGATCGAAGAGTTCGGCACAATCGACGATCCAGAGACGCAACTCGAAACCCGGATGGGTCGCGGAGAGGATGCGCACATCATGCGTACGGCCTGCGCCTTGCACGCTGAGCCACCCGGTGATCTGGATATCATCGAGCTGGGAAAGGATGTCACGGTAGCCCGGCAGCAAGACACGCACATCGAGACCAAGCCTGTTGAGCGCATGTGGCAGGCTGTAGACGACATCACCCAGCCCGCCGGTCTTCAGCAGCGGGTAGGATTCGCTTGCCGTAAAAAGGACATTCATCAAGAAGCCTTGAGAAAGAGTGCCGCCAGTGGCGGCAAGGTGATCTCGATTGAATTTTCAAAACCCATCCAGGATGTCTCCTGTACAGGGATATCAACGCCGTTGCCGCTGTTGGTTCCGCCGTAGAAGGCGGAATCGGAATTCAGGATTTCGCGATACTTGTCGGCCCGCGGAACACCAAGGCGGTAATGATACCTCGGAACGGGTGTGAAATTGAGAATGCAGAGAACACATTCTCCGTCATCGGCATACCGAATGAAGCTCAGCACGGACTGCTCGGTATCGTGGCAATCGATCCAGCGAAAACCCTGTGGTTCGAAATCATGACGATGCAGTGGTAACTCGTCACGGTAAAGCCGGTTGAGATCACTGACCAGCTGGCGAATACCCGCATGCGCCTCAACCTTCAGCAAGGGCCAGTCGACCGGTTGCGCCTGGTTCCACTCGTGCCACTGGCCCAGTTCACCGCCCATGAAGAGCAGCTTCTTGCCCGGATGTGCATATTGCCAGCAATAGAAGAGCCGCAGATTGGCCATTTTCTGCCAGTAGTCACCCGGCATCTTGCTGAGCATGCTGCGCTTCAGGTGAACCACCTCGTCATGCGACAGCGGCAGCACGAAATTCTCCGTCCATGCATAGAGCTGACTGAAAGTCAGCAGGTTATGGTGGTACTTGCGGTGAACCGGATCATTCTCGATATAGGCGAGGCTGTCGTTCATCCAGCCCATGTTCCATTTCATGGTGAATCCCAGCCCGCCGAGTTCGACCGGGCGCGATACCATTGGCCAGGCTGTTGACTCCTCGGCGATGGTCAGCACGCCGGGGAAGCGGCTGTGAGCAACCTCGTTGAGCTGACGCAGGAAGGCGATCGCATCGAGATTTTCCCTGCCGCCAAACTGGTTCGGCAACCATTCGCCCTCATTGCGGGAGTAGTCCAGGTAGAGCATCGAGGCGACTGCATCAACACGCAACCCGTCGACATGAAACTCCTCGATCCAGTAGAGCGCGTTGGCGATGAGGAAGTTGCGGACCTCGTTGCGCCCGTAATCGAAAATCAGCGTGCCCCAGTCCTGGTGCTCCCCGCGGCGCGGATCAGCATGTTCATAGACGGGCTCGCCCGTGAAACGCGCCAGGGCGAAATCGTCGCGCGGGAAGTGGGCGGGAACCCAGTCGAGAAGGACGCCGATCCCGCGACGATGACACTGGTCGACGAAGTAGCGGAAATCATCAGGCGTTCCATAACGTGCTGTCGGTGCATAGTAGCCACTGACCTGGTACCCCCAGGACTCGTCGAGCGGGTGCTCCGCGACCGGCATGAGCTCCAGGTGGGTGTAGTGCATCTCCTCGACGTAGGGCAGCAAACGGTCAGCGAGCTCGCGCCAGTTGAGGAATCCGCCGTCATCGTCACGTTGCCAGGAACCTGCATGCAGCTCATAGATCGAAATGGGCGCATGTTGCCAGTCAAAAGTGCGGCGCGCCTCCAGCCATTCGTCATCCTGCCAGCTGAATTTGTCGGGATCGGGTACGCAGGAGACTGTTTCGGGGCGCAGCCCCATCTGCCGGGCATATGGATCTGTCTTGATGACAAGCTGCCCCTCCCTGCCGAGGATTTCATACTTGTAGGCCTCGCCGGCACAAACGCCCGGGATGAACAGCTCCCAGATACCGGATGCGCCACGGCACCGCATGGGATGACGGCGCCCGTCCCAGGCATTGAAATCACCGACGACACTGACCCGCTGAACCGCGGGTGCCCAGACCGCGAATAACACACCCTCGAAGTCATCGATCGTGCATGGATTGGCACCGAGCACTTTCCAGATATGCTGGTGACGCCCCTCGCTGAAGAGATGCATGTCGAGCTCACCGATCCCTGGCCCGAAACTGTAAGGGGAGACGATGTTCCTGACATCGCTGCCCGAAGTGCCTTTCTCGACATACTCCAGTGCGTAATGGTGAGGAACGCTGCCGTCCCTGTCGATGTATTCAAAAAGATCTGTACCCTCGAGACGCTCCATCTCGCCGCCGCCAGTCACGCTGACCGACTCGGCTGATGGCATCAGTGCACGGATGACATCGCCACCACCAGGCTGCGGATGCCTGCCGAGGAACTCGAATGGATCGTGATGCAGCCCGTCTTGCAGGCGCTTGAGATTCTCAGTCATGTCATACTCCCGCGCGCCCGCTTGCAAGCAGGCGCTCTCTGGTCTTCTCCACTAGCTCCGGACTCACCTCTCCCCAGTCAAAGCGCCACTTCCAGTTGTCTTCGACGGTACCGGGCCGGTTCATGCGTGCCTCCTCATCGAGATGCAGCAGGTCCTGCATGGGCAAAATCGAGAGACATGCCGGCGTGTCGAGCGCGATATCGATCAGGGTATCGACAACATCCTGGTCGGCAGACATACCAAGGACTGCATGCACATGCTGCTGCACGTCCGCATCCAGAGAGTGGTACCAGCCAAGGGTCGTATTGTTGTCATGGGTGCCTGTGTAAACAACTGTGTCGTTCTCGATATTCTTTGGCTTGTGCGGATTGTCGTCGAATTCATCGAAACCGAACTGCAGAACCGCCATGCCGGGTAAACCGTATTTTTTCCTGAGGTCGACGACCTCCGGCGTGATAATCCCGAGATCCTCGGCGACCAAAGGCAACTCTCCGATGCGATTCCTGAGTGTTGCGAGAAGCGCATCGCCCGAGGTTTTCTGCCAGAAACCATCGACGGCTGTCGGGGAACTCTCCGGGATCATCCAGACGGCTTCGAGACCCCGGAAATGATCGATGCGCACGAGATCGAAAAGATCGAAATGGTGCGCGAAACGCTGCATCCACCAGGCGAAATCATCCAGCTGCATCTGATCCCAGTCGAAATGGGGATTGCCCCAGCGTTGCCCCGTTTCGGAAAAATAGTCCGGCGGTACACCTGCAACATACTCCGGGGTGAGATCATCATTGAGCAGGAAGAGATCGGGGTTGGCCCAGATATCAGCACTGTCATAGGCCACGAAGATCGGCATATCTCCGAACAGAAGGATACCGCGCTCTCTCGCATAATCGCGGATCTGCGCCCAGCGTCTGTGGCAGAGATACTGCTGCTCGCAGACGCCGGCAATGTCGGCTGCGTATTCTGATGTCAATGCTGCGAGAGCATCCGGGTCTCGCAGACGCAGTGCGTCGGGCCAGCTGTACCATGGCGCAGAGTGCTGCTGCTCACGGATGATCATGAAAAGGGCAAAGTCAACAAGCCAGTGGTGTTGAGACTCCTTCCAGCGTTCGAAATCTGCAGCATCGATATGCGCAGCGGCCATCTCCCCGAAGAGCCTCGGGCTCATCGCAAAGGCCGAGAGGCACTGGTAGGGCGAGTGGTCTTCATGCGTGACTCCCAGCGGAAGCACCTGCCAGACACTGATACCGGCGTCGGCAAGCAGGTCGAGCCAGCGCTCGGCGTCACCATCAAGCCTGCCGGATGGCAATGAAGTGGGGTGCAGCAGCACGCCGGCCCGGCGTTCCTGGAGGAAGTGGCCTGACATCAGTTTCTGCGCATGGTGCCGGCATTCGCGACACCTTCGCTGCCACCGGCCGAAATGGGCACATCAAGCACAGGAGGTTCGGGCAGGTGCAGTAGCCTGTAGAGCGAGCGGAGCTGGCGCCTGAAGAGCTTTTCGAAGTCGCTGACGCTTTCCTGGGAGTTGTAGTCACCGAACCACCAGAACCAGTCGGAGCCCTCGCAAACCGCGAGCTGTCTTGATGCCAGTCGCTCCTCTTCTCCGGAGAGCACCTTGCGTTCGATCACCGAGTCGTATGCCTGCTTAGCCTCGACGAGCAATTCCCAGGCACGATTCTTGTCCTTTTCGCCGATCCATGTCGAGAAGGAGCCATAGACCCAGCTTCCCGGACAGAGTTTCTCCATCTCGCGTGTTTCGATATCGCTCTCGACGGCATCGGAGAAGGTCATCACGTTGATCTCCGGCTCTTCTGCGAGCGCCTTGTAAAGGCCATCGAGAAAGCTGGCACCATTATCCGGGTAATACTCCCAGGCATTTTCGCCATCGAGGATCACGCTGACGACATGCTTGTCGGAATCCTCGTCGAGAAAGGTCCGGATATTACCCAGATGTTTGATGAAATCGGCGATGGCGTCATCGGCTTGCCAGTTGCTGTATTCGAAACCGATCAGGTCAGAAAGCCCGTCATCACGAAAGAAGAGCTCGACACTGTTTTGGGCGTGTGTATAGGGCGAGAAGAGTCCGCGGCGCGAATGCACATCATCCTCGGTGCAACCCGATTCCTGGCAGCTGTTGCGCCAGACACCCTCACCGGTCGCAGTCCAGGCGATGTCAAACTCGTCGAGCAGGCCCAGCGCATCGTCACTGACCCCGCCTTCCGAGAGCCAGACCCCCTGGGGGCGCACGCCAAGAAAATGCTCCATGAGCTCCAGCCCCTGGCGCATGTGCCAGCGGTTGCGTTCCTTTCCCCCGGGATATGCCACAGTCTCCGGTGCCGGAGCATCCGGCAACGCACAGCGCATGTTTTCGAAATCATGCAGCAGCGGGACGATCGGATGCCCATACGGGGTCATCGAGATCTCGACCTGGCCGGAAGCTGCCAGCGCACGGTAGCGCGGGATCAGTCCCGCAAGGGTGTCATGGATCAGGTGAGCCAGCTGTTGCGTGTCCGTCCCGGAAAAGAGACGTCCCTTTTTCATGAGGCACTGGATCAGGTCGTCCTGCCTCAGTGACTGTCCGAACCAGACCAGGTGATACCAGACCAGGAGGTCGGTGAAATACTGTTCGTCGAGGTAGGCCAGCATCTCTTTCGGCGAATGCTGCTCGCTGTGGTAGAGATCGAGGTGATCGAACCAGTGCACCAGATTGCGGAACTCCGGGTAGGGATCGATGAGCAGTGGATGATGGCAGCGCTGGCAGGCACGTACGATTTCAACACGCGTCTCCGCATCTGCCGGTATCGGCGTGGCGCCGATGAGATAATTCAGCAGTGGATCAAAAGTCGGCTGGCCCGATTCGCGCCAAAGCTCCATCTGCCTGACATAGTCATCGATTTGCTCCAGTAACACCGGCGCGAAATTGACGACACCCCGCATCCCGGGATTATTCTCGAAATGTGCGGCCATATCGGTGTAGTCCTTGAGTCCATGCAGGTAGACCCAGGGCAGACGGTACTCACCGTCAATACCGTCACGGTAATGCGGCTGGTGCATATGCCAGCAGAGAACGAGGTTCAGCTTTCCGGCGTCCACAAGTGGTCCTCGCCTTCGAGTGAATAGAGGTTCTGGCCCAGCATATTCGGGGTAACCAGCACGATGCCGTTGGGGGTGACATGGAAACGTTTCGCATCCTCTTCCAGGTCTACCCCGATCTGCATGCCGTCCGGTATCACACAGCTCTTGTCGATGACGGCACGCTTGATAACACAGTTCCTGCCAATCTGGACCTTGGGAAGAATCACACTGTCCTTGACGAGGCTGCCCTCCTCGACACGTGAGAGGAAGAAGAGTATCGAACGCTTGACCCTGCCCCCGGAGAGGATGCAACCGGCGGAGATCAGGGAGTCGATCGCCTCGCCACGACGGCCCTCGTCGTCAAAGATGAACTTTGCCGGGGGATGCTGCGTCTGGTACGTCCAGATCGGCCAGTCGCGCGCATAGAGGTTGAGCTCGGGTTCCACTTCGCAGAGTTCCATGTTGGCCTGCCAGTAGGATTCCACCGTACCGACATCGCGCCAGTAAGCCTGATCGCCATCCGCGTTGCGGAACGGATATGCAAGGGCTACCGAGTCAGCAATTTTCGACGGGATGATATCCCTGCCGAAATCATGCGAGGACTTCTCCTTCTCGGCATCCTCGATCAGGGTGTTGTAGAGAAAACTGGTCGAGAAAACATAGATGCCCATCGAGGCAAGCGCCATATCGGGATTACCGGGCACAGAATCCGGATCCTCGGGCTTTTCAGTGAACTTCGTGATGCGCAGGTTCTCGTCGACTGACATGACACCGAATGCTTTGGCCTCGGATCGCGGAACCTCGATACAACCAACAGTGAAATCCGCACCGGACTGTGCATGGTTCACGAGCATCTCTGAATAATCCATGGTGTAGATATGGTCACCGCCGAGCACCATCACGTAGTCCGGACTATGGATCTTGACGATGTCAAGATTCTGGTAAAGCGCATCAGCAGTCCCCTGGTACCACTGCTTCTTGGCCGTCCGCTGCTGGGCAGGAAGGATCTCGACGAACTCCCCGATCTCCGGCCGCATGAAGGACCAGGCACGCTGCAGGTGGCGGATCAGTGAGTGCGCCTTGTACTGCGTGAGGACGCCAATGCGTCGTAATCCCGAGTTGACGCAGTTCGACAGGGCAAAATCGATAATGCGGTACTTGCCGCCAAACGGGACTGCAGGCTTGGCGCGCCAGCGGGTCAATCCCTTGAGACGCGACCCCTCCCCGCCCGCAAGGACCAGCACCAGTGTCTTGCGCGTCAGCTCGGTGACGATCTTCGGCTCGACATAGTACTTGTGCATCTTCAGCTGTTCTTTGGTATCGATAACCATCCTTACATTCCTCAGTAAAACATCTCTTTGACGACAACGGCCGCACCCTTGAGTACAAGCTGTTCATCCGTCACAAGGAAAATCGGTGTCTCCCGGACGAGATCCTGCATCGCCGGTCTGCTGGCGGCCTCCTGCATAAAGCGTTCCGGCTCAAACCAGGGCCGCAGACGCATCGCCATGCCGCCGAAGAGATAGAGTCCTCCGAGAGGACGGTACATCAGGGCAACATTGCCTATCCAGGCCGCGTAGATATCCCAGAAAAGGCGGATCGCATGGCGCGATGTAATCTCCTTGCGCTCCGCCCCCGCTGTGATGATCTCCGGTGTTTTCAGCACCGGGTGATCCTGCTCGCGCAGGAACGCATCGAGCAGAACCAGTCCTTGCCCGGACAGCAGGTTTTCCCAGCTGACGCGTTCCATCCGCAGGGTTTCATGCAGGTAATTGCTCAGGCGCAATTGCTGCTCATTCGCCGGCGCATAATCCGCATGGCCCGCCTCGGTCGGATGAACGGCACGCACGGGGAGATGCGCACATTTACCGATCAGCGCGAGACCGAGGCCTGTCCCCGCACCTGTGATCAGGGCAAGGCCATCCTCGTCAACGGGTGCATCATTCAGGCAGAAAAGATCCGCTTTGCCGAGAAGGCTAATCCCGTGAGCGGCAGCCTGAAAGTCGTTTATGAGCAGGACCTGATCAAGATCAAGTTGGCGTCTGAGCCGCGGGGCATCGATGGTCCATGGCAGGTTTGTCAAATCCGCGATCTCGCCATGTACCGGGCCCGCTACGGCAAGACCTGCGGCTGCAACACGATAGTCACCCGGCTCGAGCCTTGAGAGAAAATCCTGCAACAGCGGAAAGGGATCACCATACTCCTCATTGAGGTACTTTCTTGTCGCTTCCTGCCGCCAGCTTCCAACATCAGAAGAGACGAAGAGCGATAACCAGCTTTTTGTTCCGCCGATATCGGCAACGAGAACAGCGTTGTTCATAGACTCCTTTTTGCGTCCCAGGTCAGTGCCTTTCTCCGGGCGACACCTCTTCACGTCCTGTCATACGCCTGTATCGGCTGATAAGGTTATTCGTCGAGGCGTCATGGGTTTTCGGGGAGGTCCGGGCATCGAATTCGCGCAGAATGGTTCGAGCCAGCTGCTTGCCCAGCTCGACACCCCACTGATCGAATGAATTGAGGTTCCAGATGACACCCTGAACGAAAATCTTGTGTTCGTACAATGCTATCAGCATCCCGAGGTTGCGGGGGGTCATTTTTCTCAACAGGAGCGTATTCGTCGGACGGTTACCTTCGAAGATCATGTGATTGACGCGATGCCCTGCTTCCCCGGGATCCTGTCCCGCTTCCGCGATGGCACCTTGTGTCTCTTCCAGCGTTCGGCCACGCATCAGCGCCTCTGTCTGGGAGAAAAAATTCGACATCATGATGTCGTGGTGATGGCTGAGGTCTGAATGGGTCTCGGCCGTCGCGATGAAATCCGCAGGCACCAGCCTGCTGCCCTGGTGCAGCAACTGGTAGAAAGCATGCTGGCCGTTGATGCCGGTCGCCCCCCAGAGAACGGGCGAGGTCGTGGTTTGCACCGGCTGACCGTCACGGTCGACAGATTTGCCATTGGATTCCATGTCGAGCTGCTGCAGATAGGCCGGAAGAGAGCGCAAGTGGTGATCGTAGGGCAGCACCGCATGGCTCTCGGCGCCGAAACAGTTTTGATACCAGACACCGAGCAACGCAAGGATGACGGGCATATTCTCCTCAAGCGGAGCAGCCATGAAATGGCAATCCATGGCATGGGCACCATCAAGCAGTTCCGAGAATTGCTGCTCGCCAATGGCGATCATGATCGGCAGACCGATCGCCGACCAGAGCGAAAAGCGTCCACCGACCCAGTCCCAGAAAACGAACATGTTGTCAGTATCGATGCCGAATTCGGCGACGGCCTCGCTGTTGGTCGAGACGGCGACGAAATGCTTCGCGATCTGTGATTCATCACCACACTGTGACAGGAACCACTCGCGCGCTGTGGAGGCATTGGTCATGGTCTCCTGGGTGGTGAAGGTTTTCGAGGCGATGATAAACAGCGTTGTCTCAGGATCAAGCGACCTGAGCACCTCTTCAGCCGCGATGCCATCGACATTGGAGAGAAAGTGTAAAGCGAGGCCCGGCTGGATGAGGGACTCGAGGGCTTCACAGACCATCCTGGGCCCGAGATCCGACCCCCCGATACCGATATTGACGACGTCCGTAATGCGCTTGCCGGTGTAACCTCGCCACTCGCCCGAACGGATGCACTCGGCGAATGCACCCATCCTGGCTATCTCGCGATTCACGCCAGGCATCACATCCTGGCCATCCACCAGCACAGGGCTGCCGCTGCGATTGCGCAACGCCGTGTGAAGCACCGCACGCTGCTCTGTGTTGTTGATCTTGTCGCCGCGAAACATCGCCAGACGCATCCCGGGCAAACCTGCGGCTTCGGCAAGACGCACAAGCAGACTGATTGTCTCCGTGGTAATCCTGTTCTTCGAGAAGTCCAGCAGCAAATCACCCGTTTCGAGGGAGAAACGGTCGAACCTCTCCGGATCACTGGCGAAGAGATCGCGCATCTGCAGGGGTTCGATTTCACTGTAGTGGTGCATGAGAGCAGTCATTGCATCCCGCATGGCCGCTCTGCGCTCGCTACTCTCCGCCCTCTCTTCGCGCAACTCTCCTGCTTCGGGCCTGATGCCGCACCATTGCAGTGCATTTCGAGCCTGCTCTGTCATTTTTAACTCCTCGTTTACTCCTGCATTCCTGAACAGGAATGCAAACTCCGTGCCATCGTTGCACATGCCCGTGTCACCGGGATGACATCCAGGCTGCGAAATGGTGCATCGCCAGAAGAGAGGCGCCTCAAACCGGGAATCAGCTGCCGGGTATCTCTGTGCGTTCAGGCAAAACCACTGCTCAGCGGACCACATAGCTTTGACTATTCATCAAAATAGGTTATTAATAAATGATGGCCTGAACGAAATAACTATCAAATCAATAGGCCTGACCACCACCAAATCGTGAGGAGACCACCATGACAAAAAAGCGTGAAGAGACGCGTAATGATGATGGCGTGCAGAAAGGACGCCGTCAGTTTCTGAAAACTGCGGCAGCAACGGCTGGCGGCGCCGCAATCCTCGGCGCACCCTATATCGCAAATGCAGAGGCAGGCAAGACCACGACCTGGAAAGTGCAGACATCCTGGCCGGGCGGTATCGGCCTCGAGATCTTCAAGGAGTGGTGCGACAGCATCATTGAGAAGACAGGCGGCGAGCTGGCTTTCCAGCCCTTCGGCGCCAAGGACGTAGTAGGTGAATTCCAGCTCTTCGATGCCGTCAAGAACGGCGTGCTCGATGCCATGAACCCGTTCACGCTCTACTGGGCGGGGCGCATGCCGGCCGCGGTCTTCCTGAGTTCATACCCGATGAGCATGCGGCAACCCGGCGAGTGGGACGTCTTCTACTACGGCCTCGGCGGACTCGAACTGGCACGCGAACTCTTCGCCAGGCAGGGCATGTACTTTGTCGGCCCGATCCATCACGGTCCGAATATCATCCACTCCAAGGTCCCGATCCGCTCGATCGACGACTTCCGCGGACGCAAGATGCGCCTTCCGGGCGGCATGGTTGCCGAGCTCTTCCAGGCTGCCGGCGCCAAGACGACACTCCTGCCCGGATCGGAGATCTTCCCGGCCCTCGAGAAAGGCACCATCGATGTTGCCGATTACGTCGGACCCGCTATCAACCATGCGCTCGGCTTCCACCAGGTCACTGACTACATCTCCATGGGACCTCCGGGCTTCATGTCCATCTACCAGCCCGTCGACCTCATGGACCTGACCGTTGGCATGGATTCCTGGAACAAGCTCTCTGACCAGATGAAAGCGTTCGTGGAGATGGAAGTGCACGTCTACTCCGATATCCACCATGCAAAAATCCAGAAGGCCGACCAGGAAGCCTGGGCCAAGTTCACCGAGGCAGGCACCGAGATCACGCGCCTCTCCCAGGATGATGTCGAGGCCTTCACAGAACTGGCCGTACCGCTCTGGTTCAAATGGGCCAACAAGGATCAGGATGCAGCACGTGTTTTCAAGATTCAGCTTGACTACATGATGTCCGGCTCGCTCGGGTACGTGACTCCCGACATGATCGAGGGAGAGACACTCAAAGTCTGAGCACAGGCATGTCTCACAGAAAAACGCGCGCAGTCACAGGGAGGCGACTGCGCAGCGTACCGAATCACCTGTAAAGAGTGAAACGCCATGCCTGAACTCTCCTTTGTCATGCCTCACTGGCTCTACTGGTCCGGGCTGCTTTTCTTTCCACTTGCCGCCTGGTTTATCGTACGGCGGACACGCGCGCGATCCGGATCAACACAACCACTCTCATTGACAGTCGGCTATTTCCTGCTCGTGGCAGGAGGCTTTGTCGGCTGTCACCGGCTCTATGTCAAAAGCAAGTGGGCAATCGCCTTTATCCTTGTTTTCATTACCATTCTTTTTGCAAACATCGAGGTGCGGGAGGCGCGCGACGGTCTCTCGTCAGCCAATAATGCGGTCGCAATCGCCGAATCGAAAATCAAGCGCGCCGAGAAGAATCTCGAGCGTGGCAGGAAGAATGCACAGGAAAAACTCGACAAGGCGCTCATCTCGCTGGAAGAAGCGACAGCCGAGCAGGATGTTGCAGAGGCTTTCTCCGGCCAGTGGGAATTCTATTCGCGCGCGCTTGCCATCACCATGCTGCTGTTGCTGCTTGTCGATGCACTCCTCATGCCCCGCCTCATACGCAAGCGCAACACTCTAGAAACACTGGATACTGCAGAACCTTTCGTCTGCCCGGCACACGAACCTGAGCACGATCCGTCGAAAGAGCCCTTTGCCTATAACCGGCTCATCGGCCGTATCAACGGCTTTGCCGGCGAATTTGTCGCTTACTGGTCAATGCTCGCTGTCTTCGTCTACTACTACGAGGTCATCGCGCGCTATGTATTCAACTCGCCAACCAACTGGGCACATGAGTCGATGTTCCTGATGTTCGGCATGCAGTACCTCCTGGCTGGTGGCTATACGCTGCGCGAAGGATCACATGTGCGCGTCGACGTCATCTACACCCATCTCAGCGAGCGTAGCAAGGCCATCATGGACCTGATTACCTCTGTTTTCTTTTTCATTTTCGTGATCACGCTACTCGTCACAGGCTGGATCTTCTTCCACGACTCCTTTGCTATCAAGGAGGTCTCTTTCACCGAGTGGGGCATCCAGTACTACCCGGTCAAATTCGCCCTGCCGCTTGGTGCCGCACTGATCCTGCTGCAGGGTATCGCGATACTGCTCAAGGATATTCACTTCGTGCTGCACCCGCCACCGGAGCACCACGACGAATCCGAAGTAGCGATGATCCGTGCCGGAGGCAGTCATGGGGATTGAAATCGACATTTTCTGGCTGACGATCCTGATGTTCGGATCTCTAGCCCTGCTGCTCATGGCGGGCCTGCCGCTCTCGTTTGTCACCGGGGGGCTGGCCTGCGTCTTCCTCTTCGTTTTCGGAGATGCGCAGATGCTGAACATCCTGCCATCACGCATCTTCCCGCTCATGACCGATTACCAGCTGTCGGCCATCCCGCTCTTTATTTTCATGGCCTCGATGCTCGAGCGTGCCGGCATCATCGAGGAACTCTATGACATGGTCTACAAGTTGCTTGGCGGTCTGCGTGGCGGCCTGGCGATCTCGACCATCATTGCCTCGACGCTGCTGGCTGCCATGTGCGGTGTCATCGGCGCAACCGAGGTCACCATGGGTCTCATCGCGCTGCCCGCCATGGTTCGACGGAACTATCACCCGACGATCGCCTGCGGATCGATCCTCGCCGGCGGTACGCTCGGCATCCTGATTCCCCCCTCGATCCTCGCGATCCTCTTCGCGGTCGTGGCACAGCAGTCGGTCGGTGAACTCTTTGTCGGCGCGGTAATTCCCGGTCTCATCCTCTCGGGGCTCTATATTCTCTTCGTGATTGTCTACACGACCTTCAAACCGGAGGCGGGCCCTCCCCTGCCGGTCGAAGAACGCGTCTCCTTCAACGAGAAGATGCGGCTGCTCAACAAGATGTTTGCCCCCATCGTGCTGGTCATGCTCGTGCTGGGGATCATCTTCGCCGGCATCGCCACCCCCGTCGAGGCAGCCGGCGTCGGCACATTCGGCGCAATCGTGGTCGCTGCCATGCATCGTCGCCTGAGCTGGGAAAACGTACGTTCTGCGGCGATCACCACGCTCAAGGTGACCGGCATGGTACTCTGGATCATCTTCGGGGCAACGCTCTTCGTCGGTTTCTATGTCGTCAACGGCGGCCAGGAGTTCGTCAATGAGTCACTCAATGGACTCGGCCTCGGTCCCTACCAGATCCTGATCGTCATGATGATCATGCTGATCATTCTCGGCATGTTTCTTGACTGGGTCGGCATCCTGCTACTGGCTGTGCCGATTTTCGTCCCGCTGATGCAGACCATGCAGTTCGACGGCGTCTTCGGACTGCCGGGCGTCGCACCGGAAGATGTTGCGCTCTGGTTCGGCGTCGTCTACATGGTCAACATGCAGATGTCCTTTCTGAGTCCGCCTTTCGGCTACGCCCTCTTTTATCTCAAGAGCGTCGCTCCACCGGGCATCACCATGGCACAAATCTACAAGTCCTCGCTGCCGTTCCTCTTCCTGCAGGCGACAGGACTGGCGCTGTGCATCATCTTCCCCGATCTGGTACTTTGGCTACCCAAACAGATCTATGGCTAATCAAGTTCCGAATGATCGAGTTCAAGGCTGTCAAGGACGAAGAGGCGATCGCCACTGTATCGGCGCTGGCAGACGAAATCTGGCGCGAGCACTACCCGGCAATCATCAGTGACGAGCAGATCGTCTATATGCTGGAGTGCTTCCAGAGCAAAGCCGCTATCCGGAAGCAGATCGATGATGGTTACCACTATGCCCTGATCCTCATCGATGGCAGGGCAGCAGGCTACCTGGCAGCTCAGCCAGACCTGGACGAAAAAGCACTCTTTCTCAGCAAGATCTACCTCTGCCAGGGCATGCGCGGCAGGGGTGGCGGCCATGCGGCAAGCGAGTACATCATGCGGCTGGCAAAGGATATGGCCTGCAGCCGGATCTGGCTCACAGTCAACCGTATGAACAGAAGTGCCATCAAGGCCTATGAGCGCTGGGGATTCAGAATAACGGACAAAGTCGTGGCCGATATCGGCGAAGGCTTCGTGATGGATGATTACCGCATGGAAAAACAGCTTCAGCCGGAGAAGCCCCCGGCCTGACTGCTCTACCTGCGAACCCCTTGCAGTGCGCGCGAGGTCTCCTGGAAGGAAAAAACCCTGCAGCGAGTGCCGCAGGGTTTTGGGATTGGGGTGGATGATGGGACTTGAACCCACGACGACCGGAATCACAATCCGGGGCTCTACCAACTGAGCTACACCCACCATAGAAACGACTGGTGTGATGGCGCGCCCGGCAGGACTCGAACCTGCAACCCTCGGCTTAGAAGGCCGATGCTCTATCCGGTTGAGCTACGGGCGCATATTCTGCGATGACCTGCTGCTTGCCAATCTTCCCCGGCCCTGGCCGAAAGAATGATCTGGTCGGGGTAGAGAGATTCGAACTCCCGACATCCTGCTCCCAAAGCAGGCGCGCTACCAGACTGCGCTATACCCCGTGTTACAGGCTTGGCCTGCAAGGGCGGGAATCATACGTCGTGCCAGCCCCTGCGTCAACTCGCCAGACAGCCAGCCACAAGGAAAATCCGCCATTTCTTGACTTCAAAATTGATGAACAATCTAATGAGCCGTCTCGTTGAAGCGCCTGCTCAAGAAAATCCTGAGATGTACCTGAAATACTCGCATTTTTTCATGAATACCGGGGCTACCGGGCAATTCACAGGGAGTGGAGAGGCTTTACCTGCCTGCCCCGCCGGTTGCCAGCGGATCTACCGCTTGCGTCAACAAGCTCCGGCATACATTCACCAGACTGATGACACACATTAATTCCCGGCAGATTGCCGATCCGGCTGGTCCGGTCGGAATCTTCGACTCCGGCATTGGCGGGCTCTCCATCCTGCAGGAGATACGCAAGCTGATGCCGAATGAAGAGCTCTGCTACGTTGCCGACTCGGCCTGGATGCCCTACGGGGAAAAGCCGCCCGCAGTGGTTCGCGACCGCTCCCTGAAAATTGCCCGATTCCTGGTCGAGAGGCAAGGTTGCAAGGCAATCGTAATTGCATGTAACACGGCAACGGGACTTGCCGTCGATCTGTTGCGTGAGGAACTTGAAGTCCCTGTCATCGCCATCGAGCCGGCGATCAAGCCGGCAATCGAGCGCACGAAGAGCGGTGTGATCGG
Organism: Chromatiales bacterium; assembly: GCA_050116235.1. GTDB lineage: Bacteria > Pseudomonadota > Gammaproteobacteria > Chromatiales > Chromatiaceae > Sva-25. The sequence continues at coordinate 17,976 of JASFPB010000002.1, forward strand.
TGTGATGGCAACGCCGGGCACGCTTTCCGGCGAGAAATTCAACCGCCTGAAGAACCGCTTTTCGGGTGACAAGCGCATTATCTCACTCCCCTGCCCCGGTCTTGCGAAAGAAATCGAGAGAGGCAAGCTGCAGTCGATTCGCCTGCGCAAGCTGTTGACACGCTTCATTGCGCCATTTCTCGAGGAGGATGCGGATGTCATCGTGCTTGGCTGTACCCACTATCCGCTCGTCAAACCGCTGATCAATGAAATTGCAGGACCTGCTGTACAACTCGTCGACTCGGGCGAAGCCGTTGCACGGCAGCTTCATCGCAAGCTGGAGGAATCCGGACTGAGATCCCCTTCCGCACAAGAGGGTCGCCAGCGCTTCTGGTGCAGCGGCAGGGTCGATGGCAGTACCTCGAGTCTCACTAGCCTCAGCGGCAATCATCACCTGCATGTCGAGGCGTTGCCGGTCTAGCAAGGGTACGCATGCAGATCGCGCAGCGAGATTCAAATGAATGCCTGTGACACGTCGGTCGATTAAGATTTATCAGCTAACATTCGATCCGGTTTGCTGTAAACTAAAGCCTGAGTCTCAACACGACAGTTACACCCCGAAGGTTAGTCAAGGGATGTCTTCCTGCAACAAAATCGGCCTGGTTCTCGCCTCGGCATTGGCCCTGTTGATCGCACTCTACCTGCTGCTCATCTGAGAACCCGACGAATCGCACCATGATGCCGCCAATGCAGGCGACCGGTCATACCACCGTATAACTCAGACACCTCCGGTACTGGCAGGCATGCGACTGTCCGGTACCGGATGCGCATCTGAAATTTTCGCCCCGCCCCCTGCCAGGCTCCCTGGAAACAGCGGGGTTCGAAAGCTGCCTCATATCGAGAACCATGGCGCAGATGACAACCCCGGCCAGTCATGCTGCCATACAGGTTGTCCTTTCCTGCCGCAATGTGGCTCCAACTGGCCTATCGGATATAATGCCCGACTGATCTTTCCTGAAAGCCATCATCCATGGACAAGACCTACAATCCGCATAGTATCGAGCAGCGCTGGTACGAAACCTGGGAGAACAACGGCTGGTTCGTGCCTGCTGACGAGGGAGAAGGTGCCTACTGCATCATGATTCCGCCTCCGAATGTCACGGGTAGCCTGCACATGGGCCACGGCTTCAACAACACCATCATGGATACCCTTGTCCGCTTCAACCGCATGAATGGACGCCGCACGCTCTGGCAACCCGGAACCGATCATGCAGGCATCGCTACCCAGATGGTGGTGGAGCGGCAGCTCGAGGCAGAGGGCAAGTCCCGCCACGACCTTGGACGCGAGGCCTTCATCGAACGCATCTGGGAATGGAAAAAGGAATCCGGCGGAAACATCACACGCCAGCTGCGACGCCTCGGCTCGTCACTTGACTGGCAACACGAGCGTTTCACGATGGACGAGGGTCTTTCCGAAGCCGTCAAGGAAGTCTTTGTTCGTCTCTACGAAGAGGGCCTGATCTACCGCGGCAAGCGTCTCGTCAACTGGGACCCCAAGCTGCACACGGCTGTCTCCGACCTCGAGGTGATATCGGAAGAGGAACAGGGTCACATGTGGCACATGCGCTACCCGCTCTCCAATGGCACCGGCCATCTCGTTGTCTCGACCACGCGACCTGAAACCATGCTCGGTGATTGCGCTGTTGCGGTGAATCCCGAAGACGAGCGCTACAGGCACCTCATCGGCGAACTGGTCGAATTGCCACTAACAGGCCGCAGGATTCCAATCATCGCCGACGAACATGCCGACCCGGAATTCGGCACCGGTTGTGTGAAGATTACACCTGCCCACGATTTCAACGACTACGCGGTCTGGCTGCGCCACCGTGACGAGACGGTGATCAGCCAGCAACCACATGGCGGTCTCATCAATATCCTGACCATCGATGCCGCAATCCGCGACAACGATAATAATGAAGGCGGACTGATTCCTGCAGCCTATATCGGCATGGACCGCTACGAGGCACGCAAGGCAATTGTTGCAGACCTCGAGTCCGGCGGACTGCTTGAGAAAATCGTCGACCACAAGCTCATGGTGCCGCGCGGCGACCGCTCGGGCACTGTCATCGAGCCCTATCTGACCGACCAGTGGTACGTGAAGATCGAGCCGCTGGCTAAACCCGCGATCGAGGCCGTTGAAACCGGACGCATCCGGTTCGTACCGGACAACTGGAAGAATACCTACTACGAGTGGATGCGCAATATCCAGGACTGGTGCATCAGCCGCCAGATCTGGTGGGGACACCGTATTCCTGCGTGGTATGACGACCAGGGAAATATCTATGTCGGCCGTTCGGAACAGGAGGTCCGCGAGCAACACGGCCTCGCAGCCGATTACCCGCTGCGCCAGGACGAGGATGTCCTGGATACCTGGTTCAGCTCTGCGCTCTGGCCCTTTTCAACCCTGGGCTGGCCGGAAGAGACTGACCGCCTTGATGCCTTCTACCCGACCAATGTCCTGGTCACGGGTTTTGACATCATCTTCTTCTGGGTCGCCCGGATGATCATGATGGGCCTGAAGTTCATGGACGATGTCCCCTTCCATGAAGTCTATGTGCACGGCCTGGTGCGCGACGCAGAGGGGCAGAAGATGTCCAAGTCAAAGGGTAACGTGCTTGACCCGATTGACGTCATCGACGGCATCGACCTCGAGTCACTCGTCGCCAAGCGCACACGCGGCATGATGCAGCCGCAGCTCGCCGAGCGTATCGAGAAACTCACCCGCAAGAATTTCCCGGATGGCATACCGGCCTACGGCACGGACGCGCTGCGCTTCACCTTCGCCGCACTCGCCGCCACCGGCCGTGATATCAAGCTGGATGCCGGCCGTATCGAGGGATACCGCAATTTCTGCAACAAGCTCTGGAATGCCGCGCGCTATGTGCTCATGAATACCGAGGGTGAGGACTGTGGCACTTCCCCCGAGAGCGAAATCAGGCTGTCGCTGGCTGACCGCTGGATCCGTTCGCGGCTGCAACAGACGATCAGCAATGTTACAGACGCCATCGAAGGATACCGCTTCGATCATGCGGCACAGGCAATCTACGAGTTCACATGGAACGAATACTGCGACTGGTACCTCGAACTCTCCAAGACCGTGCTGAACGACGAGAACACCAGCGAAGCCGCAAGGCGGGGGACGCGCAAGACGCTCGTGACAGTGCTCGAGACATTGCTGCGGCTTGCTCACCCGGTCATTCCCTTCATCACCGAAGAGATCTGGCAACAGGTCGCCCCGCTGGCCGGCGTCAAGGGAGAGACTATCATGCTGCAACCATGGCCTCTTTCGGAAGAGTCACTGCTGGATACCTATTCAGAAGACGAGATGCAGTGGGTCATGCAGTTCATTCTCGGGATTCGCAAGATCAAGGGTGAGATGAATATCTCGCCTGGAAAGCAGGTTCCCGTGCTGCTGTCGCACTGCACGCCAATTGACGAGCAGCGTGCCATCGATCACCGTGCCTATCTGGATTTCCTTGCCCGCACGGAGTCTATCGACGTGCTCTCCGGATCTGACACGGAGCCCGAATCGGCGATAACCCTCGTCGGCGATATGCGTGTCCTCATTCCCATGGCAGGATTGATTGACAAGGAAGCAGAGATCCGGCGCCTCGAGAAGGAAATCGGCAGGTTCGACGGTGAGATCCAGCGACTCGAGAAGAAACTCTCGAACAAGGGGTTTGTCGACAAGGCCCCTGAAGCGGTCGTTCAGAAAGAGCGTGAGAAACTCGTGGATGCCGAGAAGGCTCTGGCAAACCTGCAGGCGCAGATCATTAAAATCCGCGCACTCTGAACCTCGATTTCAGACTTGATTCCGTGGCGATCACGCCCCGGAATCAGGACGCTTCATATCGTATTCCCTCAGGGCAGCTTCGCCGCCTGCACATGCATCCAGTCGAAGTTCTTCTCACGGCCCAGGCTGACCCAGCCCTCTTTCACCCAGAATTCCCACCATTTGTCATACGCCGGGCGGGCAAAATGTGCCCTGTCCCGCCCCCAGCGCAACTTGTTATTGGAGGGACTGTAATCAAGTGCAATCCCCCAGGCATGGGTTGATTTGCGACTGCCACCGCGCATGGTGCGATTGTTGAAACACCCCCCGTAGAGATCGAGTCCGAGCGCATCGATGCCGTCGAGTCCATAGTGCGCCCTGACATTGGTCAGAACGCGCACAAGGCTGTCTGCCACTCTCCTGTTGCAGGTGATCCTGTTGACCTTCACCCGCTGATCCCAGGCAAGGCAGTGGGTATAAGGGACATCGATCGTGACAAGATTTCTTCCAGGCCGGCCGAAAAAAGCTGTCATTGCTGCTGTCGTCTGGACTGGCCAGGTATTGGGATTCATATCGAGCGGTTCGGTATCGCGCCATAAAGGTGGCCTGCTGCCGGTCTCCCTCAGCTCCTTCAGAACACTGTAGGCATAATCCGTTACCTGTCCCCAGTAGCCATCGATTTTCCCGGCATCAATATCGTGCTCGTGGCAAGAAAGTTGCAGATACGCCGTCCCGAGGCGTGTCCGGGGCCAGGATTCCCACCCCTCAGGCAAACTGGACTCACGCTTCCTGAGTGCCTTCATGAGAGCGGCCTCTGTTTTCGGACCCGGGATCCCATCGATGGCCCCGATTCTGTAGCCCTCGTCCTTGAGCAGTCCCTGCACGACCCTGACAGTTGACTTCTTCTCCATGTCCTTCCTCCGTTGTCCTTCCTGATTAGAGATACCGATATCGAGGCGCATCGACACTGGTTGGCTATCAGTTCAGGATATCTTCCAGATGGCGTGCGGCAACATCTCCAGGTAAACAATAGACGAACAATCTCCGGATACAACTGCGATGATTTCCTCTCCTGGCGATATTTGCCCTATAAATTGCGTTGGTGTTTCATCAACGAGCCACTACCGGAACTGAAGAATGCTTGCTACAATCTTTACTAAATTACTAGGTTTTTCGAATTAACTGAAATAACAGGAGCAAATATGAGCGTTGAACTCCCTGAACGTGACGGAGATGGGTATCTCGTCAGCATGGATGACTGGACCCCGGAAATCGGCAGAGCCATGGCAGAAGCGGACGGCTTCGAACTGGATGACGAAAAGTGGGAACAGATCATGCAGGCGCGCGAATACTACGAGCAGGAGAATGTCGTCCCTGCGATTCGAATCTTCGCAAAGCACATCAAGCGCGATAAAAAAGAGCTTTTCAAGCTGTGGACCACAGGTCCCATGAAACCGATCACCAAGTACGGCGGCCTGCCCAAGCCCACCGGCTGTGTCTGATTCCGACACACCGGGCTGACATCACGTGCCGGTGCTCAGTCACCGGCTTTCTCTTTCCGCTCCCCGCCCTCTGCGCCGCCTTCCTCGTGCAGCCGGGCAACTGATACCGAGAGAATCTGCTCGATCTTCCGGTTTGCCGCCTCCAGATGCCGGGCAAGCCCGGCCAGTTCAGGTGCATCCGAAACACTTGCCGGCAAGGGAACATCCAGCCGGCGATAGAGATCGAGAAGAGTGAGATCATGCAAATCCCCTGACGGTATCCAGGATTCCCGTTCCGTCCGCAGGATCAGGCCTGTGCGTGACATTTTCTGCGGCAGTTCGGGAAGCCCCGACGCCATACGCATCAACTGATTCTCTTGCATGAAATCGCCGCTTTGCTGCAGCTCGCGCATTGCTGCAAGAATCATGAACGCTGTCTCGAGTTCACCTGCCTGGCCAGGGCGAAAAGCCGTGCGGCACTGCTCGAGGCAGGCGGTAAATTCGGCACCGAGCAGGAAAATCACCCAGGAGAGATAGATCCAGACGAGAAAGATCGGGATCACTGCCAGTGCGCCATAGATTGCCTGGTAACTGGCCAGAGAGGTCACGTAGAAACCGAACGCGCGGTTGGCGAGATCGAACAGGACGGCCGCAAAGAGTCCTCCCGCCAGCGCATAACGGACAGGTACCCTGTGATTCGGAATGATGAGGTACATCAGCGAAAAAGCCGTCATGGAGACAACAACCGGCGCGATCAGAAGCGCGCGGTTACCGAGATGCAGGCTCTCCCGGGCCTCCGCCAGCAAGGGGATCGTGACCATGTAGGAGGTCAGCGCGATACTGATCGCCAGCAACAGTGGCCCGAGTGAAATCAGTGCCCAGTAGACCAGGAATTTCTGGGCGGGACGGCGCCTCTGCCGGGTCTGCCAGATTCCGTTGAGCGCATTGTCGATGTTCTGCATCAGCAGCAGTGCAATGATGATGAGGAAGAGGAAACTCAGGCCACTTAGCTGAGATGCCCTGGCGATGAAGTCCTCGATATGGCTCTGCACGGCCTGTCCTGCCGCGGGTACGAAGTGGCGAAAAATGAAATCCTGCAGCATCTGCGCCATCTGGTCTGCAAGCGGAAAAGCAGACAGAACGGCAAAGACCACCGTGAGCATCGGAACGAGCGAAAGGAGAGTGCTGTAAGTCAGTGAGGCCGCATTGGTGAGGCCGCGATGCTCAAAGAACTGCGTGAGCAGTTTACGGGTGTGATTCCAGAGATCCCCGGCAATCGTGGTCATGCCGGGCAGCTGGCAGACAGGGGATCAGGCGTGTTTCTGTCCGAGCTGGAATGCCGTGGAGGCACAGAGTCCACCTATCTCGTTGAGTGCTTCAATATCGAGAATCTTGATGTTTTTGCGCTCGGCCTCGAGCAGGCCCTTGTCCTGAAAGCGTGAGAAGGTGCGGCTGACTGTCTCGACGGCCAGTCCCAGAAAACTGGCGATTTCTGCGCGCGACATACTGAGGTTGAATTCATGCGCCGAAAGACCGCGCTGCTGGAAACGCGTCGAGAGAGAGATCAGGAAAGCTGCGACGCGTTCCTCTGCCGAATTGTTGCCCAATAGTGCCACCATGCCACAGTCATTATGAACCTCGCGGCTCAGAAGGCGCAGAAGCTGGTGTTGCAGGCTGGGCAGCTCGCTGCTGAGCCTCTCGAGATCCTCGAAGGGGACTTCACAGGCAGCCGTGGTTTCAAGGACCGCCGCAGAGCAACTGTGAAGACCCGTGTGGATCGCCTCGAGGCCGATAAGCTCACCTGGCAGGAAAAACCCGACAACATGTTCATTACCGTCCTTGTCTTCGTAGTACGCCTTGACCGAGCCGGACTTGACGATAAAGATCCGGGAAAAAGCCTCTCCCTGGTTGTAGAGCATGTCGCCCCGGTGGTAAGGCGTGTTGCGGGTGACGATCGCATTCAGCTTGTCGATGTCGTTCTCGACAAGGCCAACTGGCAGGCAGAGGGATGCAAGACCGCAGCCCTTACAGCTTGCACGGTCTTTGAGCAACGAGACGATGGTGGTCTGGTTTTTGTTCATGATTGATCAGCGCCCGGTCGGTGGGTTACCTGAGGACCTGATTTTGGCGGAAAATTCAAAAAACCTCAACGAGTTATATGGCAAAACGTCAAAACCCGCGAAAACCCTGATAAACCCTGATAAAAGTTTGGTTGATTCACATCAATGAAAACATTGGCACCCGCGTACAAACTTCCATACTGGCAAAAAATTAGAAACTGCTGAAGTGCTCATGTAGCCAGCACGGGAGTCATTTATCGCGCGCTACAGCTCTTCAGTGGACATTCTTGCCGCAACCTTTCAAGTCCAACTGAGGTAACCGCAATGACAGACACAACCTATAACTATAAGGTGGTGCGACAGTTTGCCATTATGACGGTCGTCTGGGGAATCGTGGGCATGCTCGTGGGGGTGATTATCGCCGCACAGCTCGCATTTCCGACACTGCTCGATGGCATTCCGTGGCTGACCTACGGGCGCCTGCGTCCGCTCCATACCAATGCTGTAATCTTTGCCTTTGGCGGATCGGCACTCTTCGCGACCTCTTACTACGTCGTCCAGCGCACCTGCCAGACGCGTCTTTTGAGTGACGGGCTTGCGGCATTCACCTTCTGGGGCTGGAACCTGATCATCGTCCTGGCTGCACTTTCCCTGCCCCTGGGCCTCACAAGCGGCAAGGAGTATGCAGAGCTCGAATGGCCGATCGATCTGCTGATCGCCGTCGTCTGGGTCTCCTACGCCATCGTATTCTTCGGCACCATCGTGAAACGCCGCGTCAAGCACATCTATGTCGCGAACTGGTTCTACGGTGCCTTTATTCTGACCGTCGCTCTGCTGCATATCGTCAACAGCGCCGCGATACCGGTCACGCTGACCAAGTCCTACAGCATGTACCCGGGCGCTATCGACGCCATGGTGCAGTGGTGGTACGGACACAACGCGGTCGGCTTTTTCCTGACAGCCGGCTTCCTCGGCATGATGTACTACTTCGTACCAAAGCAGGCAGGCCGCCCGGTCTTCTCCTACCGCCTCTCTGTCGTGCACTTCTGGGCACTGATCTCCACCTACATGTGGGCCGGTCCGCACCACCTGCACTACACCGCATTGCCTGACTGGACCCAGTCTCTCGGCATGGTCTTCTCCCTGATCCTGCTCGCACCCTCCTGGGGCGGTATGATCAACGGCATGATGACCCTCTCGGGCGCATGGCACAAGCTGCGTGAAGATCCGATCCTGAAGTTCCTGATCGTCTCACTCTCCTTCTACGGCATGTCGACCTTCGAAGGCCCGATGATGTCGATCAAGACCGTCAACGCTCTCTCGCACTACACAGACTGGACAGTCGGCCACGTCCATTCCGGCGCGCTTGGCTGGGTTGCAATGGTCTCTATCGGCTCGCTCTACGCACTGATCCCGCATCTCTTCGGCAAGAAGGGCATGTATTCGCAACGCCTGGTCGAGCTGCACTTCTGGATCGCGACCATCGGTGTCGTTCTCTACATCGCCGCCATGTGGATCGCCGGCGTCATGCAGGGACTGATGTGGCGCGCTGTCAACAGTGACGGCACCCTCACCTACTCCTTCATCGAGTCGGTCGAGCGCACCTATCCGTTCTACAACATCCGTCTGCTCGGGGGCATCCTGTTCCTCGCCGGCATGCTGCTGATGGCGTACAACGTCCTCAAAACTGTCTCCGGCGCACAGGCCGCGGATGACGCCATTCCGGAACCGGAAGCGGCTCACTGATCAGGAGGGTATGAACAATGTCACATGAAATCGTCGAAAAAAATACCGGCCTTCTGGCACTGCTGATCGTCCTGGTCGTCAGCGTCGGTGGCCTGGTAGAAATCGTTCCGCTGTTTGCCCTGACCGAGACCACGGAGCCTGTCGAGGGTGTCGAGAAGTACAGTGCAATGCGTCTCGAGGGCCGCGACATCTATGTGCGAGAGGGTTGCTACAACTGCCACTCGCAGATGATCCGCCCCTTCCGTGCGGAAACCGAGCGTTACGGCCACTACTCCGTGGCGGGTGAGTTCGTTTACGATCATCCGTTCCAGTGGGGCTCCAAGCGTACAGGGCCGGACCTTGCACGCGTCGGTGGCCGTTACAGTGATGACTGGCACGAAGCGCATCTCTACAACCCGCGCGACGTGGTCCCCGAGTCGAACATGCCTTCCTTCCCCTGGTTGTTCGATAACAAGCTGGATGGCGCAGATACGGCAGCAAAGATGAAGGCGATGAACGTCGTCGTCGGCGCAACTTGCCCGAAATGCGACCTCTACTCCGATGAAGACATAGCCAACGCCCAGAAAGCTGTTGAAGGCAAGACAGAAGCCGAAGCGCTGATTGCCTACCTGCAGGGCCTGGGCACAGCACTGAAGAGGTAAGCCATGATGGATATCAATGATTTTCGTTCCTGGCACACTCTCGTACTGTTCCTGGCTTTCATCGGGATCATCGTCTGGGCCTACAGCAGGGGCCGCAAGAAGTCTTTCGACGAAGCAGCGCACCTGCCCTT
>JASFPB010000003.1:0-26569 GCA_050116235.1 Chromatiales bacterium
GCCATCCGCAGATGAGCTGGCCAGGGAAGTTACTGCCCGGGTGCAGCAGCGACCTTTGACTCGGAGGCCTGCCCGGGCGCCCCTTTAGGCTGTGTTGCGGCCATCTGGTCACGCAGGATCTGCTTCTGGTGGTAGTAGCCCAGCGAGAATCGCCCCTGATCCTGAAGCGAAAGGTTCGATGGAAAGTCATCGATGGCATCGAGGATCTCGCCAATGAGAATCTCATAGTCCTGGCAGCGTGTATGATCGGTGATCTTTGCCAGCTGGTGGTTTTTGACCTTGATGAGATTCGTGAACACCTCGAGGGGGGTTGTCGAGGCATCGCTGTAGAATTTTTCCCGCATGGTAACGTCGGTACCGGGGTTTGATTCTTCCTGAACCGTCTCAAGAACGGCGAACATGCGTCCAAGACGGTACCCGATATTGGACTTACTCTTGTCAAGTGGCATTAGGGTTCTCTCCTAGGGTTACATCTGATCCAGTGGTGCATCGCTTGCCGATGCGCGAATTTGATCTTGTTATCTGCCGCTTCCCTGCAACAACTGACGCAACCTTGCCGGACACGTCATCTGGGGGTTCATTATTGGGAGTCCGCATGACGGTGTCAACCGATCTGTCGCCCGTTTCCGGCCCGGTCAGACTACCCAGCAGATCTGGCATGAAACCGGCCCGGAGCCCGGCTCAGGCGTGGATGGTGATGCGTGCGAAACGCCGCTTGCCCACCTGGTAGACGTGTGTCGTACCGGGCAGGCAGACGAGGGACTTGTCAGAAACCTTGTTGCCATCGATTTTGACTGCACCCTGCTTGATCATGCGCATGGCCTCGGAGGTGCTGTTGACCAGGCCACCATCTTTCAACACATTCGCGATCGGCATACCTCCGGCGTCGGAGGCGATCGTTTTTTCCGGCATGTCGTCAGGCATGGCGCCTTTCTGGAAACGTGCGATGAAGTTTTCACGCGCTTTTTTCGCAGCGCCCAGGTCATGGAAACGCTCGATAATCTCCTCGGCCAGCAGGAACTTGATATCACGGGGATTTTCACCCTCCGTGACCCGTTGCCTGAAGCCATGAATCTCCTGCATAGGGCGGAAACTCAGCAGCTCGAAATAGCGCCACATCAGATCGTCAGAGATTGACATGATCTTGCCGAACATCTCATCGGGCGCATCCGTGATGCCGATGTAATTATCGAGGGATTTCGACATCTTCTGCACTCCGTCGAGGCCCTCGAGGATCGGCATGGTGATGACGATTTGCGGCTCCTGGCCATGCTGCTCCTGCAACTGGCGCCCCATGAGCAGGTTGAACTTCTGGTCCGTGCCGCCGAGCTCGATATCTGCCTGCAGTGCGACCGAGTCATAGCCCTGGATCAGGGGATAGAGAAACTCATGGATGGCGATTGCCTGGCCGCCCTTGTAGCGCTTGCTGAAATCGTCACGCTCGAGCATGCGCGCAACCGTCTGGCTGGAAGCGAGCTGGATCATGTCTGCGGCGTCCTTCTTGCCCATCCACTCGGAATTGAAAACGACCCTGGTCTTCTCCTTGTCGAGGATCTTGAAGATCTGCTCTTCGTAGCTGCGCGCGTTTTCGACGACCTGCTCGCGTGTCAGCGGCTTGCGCGTGACATTCTTGCCTGTCGGATCGCCGATCATGCCGGTGAAGTCGCCAATCAGAAAGTAGATCTCGTGGCCGAGATCCTGGAACTGGCGCAGCTTGTTGATAAGCACCGTGTGCCCGAGATGCAGGTCTGGTGCAGTCGGGTCGAAACCCGCCTTGATCTTCAGGGGCCTGCCTTTTTCAAGTTTCTTGCGCAGCTCCTTCTCGATGAGTATCTCGTCGGTGCCGCGGGCGATGAGCTCGAGCGCTTCAGCTGTGGACATGTTTCGTGATGCTTCAGGAAAAACCGCTCCGCAATCTACCCGAATTCACGGGCGCTGTCATTACCGGGGCCGGGGCTTCTTCCTGTATACTTGCTCGCTAACCGGAACCCGGGCCCGCTTCCTCTGTCGAAGCATGCCAGTGAATAACGAAAGCCAGTTTCTCCAGCCAGACCATGAAATCTTTCCTGACCGGATTTTTCAGCGCCATTGTTCTCGCCGCGATCATTCTCATGCTGCTGCCCAGCGAGGAAGAACCCCTGGAGCAGGAACAGACCATCGACCTGCAGATTCCTGACGATGTCGATACCACCGGTCCGGTGATCATCCTTCAGCCTGCCGAGACGGAGACGACAGAAACCGGGAGTATCCTGATCACAGAGGAGCCCGCTGATACCATTGCTGTTGAAACCATCGAAACACTCCCCGCGGAGCAGGAAACCATAGCGGATACACCTGCAGAGACTGCTGACGCCGAAGAGATGACAGACACTGCCGGGTTGGTGGAGGAAGCCGGGGAATCTGCCAAGGAAGAAGCACCCAAGCCCCTGATGGTCGTTCACCAGGTCAAGAGCGGTGATACGCTGCAGGCCATATTCAACACGCTGGGTATCGATTCGCAACACTACAAACGCCTGATTGCATCGAAAGACGTCTCCAGGGGGCTGTCTCGCCTGCGCCCGGGACAGATGCTCTATTTCTACTTTGATGAAAACAGGGAGTTGACGAGACTCACTCACGAGAGCGATGCAATCCGCTCCGACAACTACAGCTTTACCGACGAGCGCATCATGCTCGAAAGCCTCAGCAAGCAAATCGAGAAACGCACCGAGACGGCACAGGGCAAGATCCAGAGCTCGCTGTTTGTCGATGGCCAGAACGCCGGCATGTCAGGCAAGTTGATCATGAACATGGCACGACTCTTCAACTTCGATATCGACTTTGGCAGCGAATTGCAGAAAGGCGACTATTTCGGGGTTATCTACGAAGCGGAGTATGTCGATGGCGAACGCATCGGCACCGGCAACATCCTTGCGGCAGAGTTCGTCAATAACAACAAGGAATACCGCGTGGTGCGATACGAGGACAAGAACGGCAACGTCGACTACCTGGACGAGGAGGGGCGGAGCCGCCGCAAGAAATTCATTCGCACGCCACTCAACTTCACGCGTATCAGCTCGAAATTCACCAATAAACGCTGGCACCCGGTTCTCAAGCGCTGGCGCTCCCACAAGGGCGTCGACTATGCCGCGCCGACCGGCACGCCCGTCTGGGCAACCGGTGACGGAAAGGTCCACATCATCGGACGCCAGCGTGGCTACGGCAAGGTCATCTACATCAAGCATGGCAAGTATGTGACCGTCTATGGACACCTCAACGGTTTCAAGCGCGGTCTCAAGAAGGGAGATCGCGTCAAGCAGGGAGAGGTCATCGGCTATGTCGGCCAGACAGGCCTGGCGACCGGCCCCCACCTGCATTACGAATTCCGGATACATGGCAAACATGTAAACCCGCTGTCGGCAAAGCTGCCGGTGCAAGACCCGATCGACAAGTCCAAGATGCAGCATTTCCTGGCCACGGCCAAGCCACTCTTCAAGTCGCTCGACCTGCTCAAGGGGCAGGACATCGCCATGAAAGACTGATGGCCTACTATGTCGGGCTGATGTCCGGAACCAGCATGGATGGTATTGACGCCGGCCTGGCGGAGATTACCGCCGACGGAAACTTCCGGCTTGTCGCCACGCATTCGCATCCCTGGCCGCCGGAACTCAGGGACCAGCTTCGCGCACTGGCACTGCCCGGTGAAAACGAAATCGATCGCATGGGAATCGCCGATGCCCATGCAGGGGAACTGCTTGGAGAAGCCGTGCTCGCGCTGCTGCGCAACGCCGGCGTCAGGCCCGGGGACGTCGAGGCTATCGGCTCACACGGGCAGACCATCCGTCACCGCCCCGGCGCCAGCCATCCCTTCACGTTGCAGATCGGCGATCCGAATCGCCTCGCTGCGCTCACCGGCATCACCACGATCGCCGACTTTCGCCGCCGCGACATGGCTGCTGGCGGCCAGGGCGCTCCGCTCGCGCCTGCCTTTCACAAGGCCGTTTTCGGGAGCACCAGTGAAAATCGCATCATCCTCAACATCGGTGGCATCGCCAACCTGACCTGGCTGCCCTCCGATGCGCGCGAGAAGGTCCTCGGCTTCGACTCGGGACCGGGCAACAGGCTCATGGATGACTGGATTGCACGCTGCAAGGGAGAGAACTACGACCAAGAGGGCGCCTGGGCCGCAACCGGGAAAATCTCCGAAGAACTGCTCGAGCGACTGCTCGCTGAGCCCTATTTCCGGCAGCCCCCGCCAAGGAGCACCGGGACCGAAACGTTCAATCTCGCCTGGCTCAGTGAACGGAGCGGCGGACTCGAGGCCGGGATGAATCCGGCGGATGTACAGGCGACACTGCTGGAGTTGACGGCCGTCAGCATCAGTGATGCGCTGCGCAGCCTGCCTGCAACGAAATCCCTGCTGACCTGTGGCGGAGGTGCACATAACCGGCGCCTGCTCGAGCGAATCGCAGCACTTCTACCGGGTATCGAAACCGGCACCACGGCAACAGCCGGCATCGATCCGGACTGGGTAGAGGCTGCCGCCTTTGCCTGGCTCGCCTGGCGCACCATGAACAGTCTCAGCGGAAATCTGCCAGACGTCACCGGCGCGCGTGAAGCAGTCATCCTGGGTGGAATCTATCCGGCCTGATCGCTTGGCCTCGCTGCAGGGTTCTGGCCGGCGTCACCCCATCATCGCACGGATGTGCACCGCAACACTGCGACCCAGCGCCGAGAGATCATAGCCGCCCTCAAGCGCCGAGACGACGCGCCCGCCGGCATAGCGATCGGCCAGGTCGCAGATCTCGAGAGTCACCCATTCATAATCCGGCTCACGCAGCCGCATCTCCGCCATGTCGTCCTCGTGATGTCCGTCGAATCCGGCCGAGACGAGGATCAGTTGCGGCTCGAATGCCTCGAGCGCTGGCAGCCAGTGGGCCCGCACGGTGGCACGAAAATCCGCACCATCAGTCGTGGCCGGCAGCGGGCAGTTGACGACATTCGCCGCAGTCTCCCCCGCCCCGCTGCCCGGGTAAAAGGGATGCTGGAAAGTCGAGCAGAAAAGCACCCGGTCGTCACCGCTGAAGATGTGCTCGGTACCGTTGCCGTGATGAACATCGAAATCCACGATAGCGATGCGCTCGAGTCCATGGGCGGCGATGGCATGCGCTGCGCCGACGGCAACGTTATTGAAAATACAGAACCCCATGGCTCTGTCCCGCTCGGCATGGTGTCCCGGGGGCCTCACCGCGCAAAAGGCGCGCCTGGCATCGCCGGACATCAGCATGTCGACGGCCTGGACAGTGGCGCCTGCAGCATGGATCGCTGCTTCCAGGGTGTGTGCATTCATGGCGGTGTCGCCGTCGAGCCAGACGATGCCCTCCTCGGGAGCCGCCGCGAAGACCTCATCCACATAGGCCGCATCATGCACGCGTTCGATTTGCTCCCGAGTTGCCGCTTCTGCGTCACGATGAAGAAGGAACGGCTCGATACCGGCAGCAATCAACTGGTCGCTGATCGCATGCAGCCGGGCGGGCGATTCCGGGTGATGCGCCCCGATCTCGTGTCGCAGAAAGGCGGGATGCGTGATATAGGCAACAGAGTTCATAGAAACTGGTTCATGAATAATCAAGGGCAATATTGTTGC
Source organism: Chromatiales bacterium (assembly GCA_050116235.1). GTDB lineage: Bacteria > Pseudomonadota > Gammaproteobacteria > Chromatiales > Chromatiaceae > Sva-25. The sequence goes on from JASFPB010000003.1 coordinate 5,627, forward strand.
AGTGCAACATCCAGTGGCCTACACTGGCTACAGTGGTCTATCCCAGCAGTCTAGCGCGAGTCAGGGGATGAAAAAGCATTATCTTGAAAAAATATTCGAGCCGGCATCGGTCGCAGTCGTCGGTGCTTCTGACAAGGAGAATTCCGTCGGCGGGCAGGTCCTGAGAAACCTGCGCGAGAACGGCTTCAGAGGCGCACTCTATCCGGTCAACCCGAAACATCGAAAAATCCAGGGACTGCATGCCTATGCATCCCTCTCTGACATCGACCACCCTGTCGACCTTGTCGTGATTGCGATTCCCCCGGAGGCAGTCCCGGGCGTCATGCACGCCTGCGGCGAGCATGGCGTCGGCGCCGTGATCGTCATTTCGGCAGGCTTCGCAGAAACCGGACCGGCGGGACTCGCCCTGCAAAACGAGATCGTCGATATCGCGCGCACATACGATATCCCGCTCGTTGGCCCCAACTGCCTCGGCATCCTGCGGCCACGCATCGGTCTCAATGCCACCTTTGCCAAAAGCCCCGCAAAAACCGGACAGGTGGCACTCGTCGCCCAGTCCGGGGCCTTCTGCACAGCACTGCTCGACTGGGCGGACAGCCAGGGCTACGGTTTTTCAGCCGTTGCCTCCCTCGGCGCCACGGCCGATATCGGCTTCGGTGATGTGCTCGACTACCTCGCCATCGACAACGAGACTCGCAGCATCCTGCTCTATGTCGAAGGTGTTTCCAATGCCCGCTCCTTTCTCAGCGGACTGCGCGTCGCCGCGCGGCTGAAACCCGTGATCGTGGTGAAGTCGGGCAGGAACGACTCCGGCACGCGTGCCGCCATTTCGCACACGGGTTCGCTTGCCGGCGGCGATAATGTGTTCGATGCGGCCATCGAGCGTGCCGGCGCGGTACGCGTGAAATCGGTCGCGCAACTCTTTGCGGCGGCACAGGTCCTGGCCTCGGGAACCCGCGTGGAAGGTTCACGGCTGGCGATCATCACCAACGGCGGCGGGCCGGGCGTCATGGCCGCCGACAGGGCGCAGGAGATCGATGTGCCGCTGGCCGAACTCTCAGACACCACGCTCGATGCCCTCAAGGATGTCCTGCCGCCCTACTGGTCGCACGCCAACCCTGTCGATATTCTCGGCGATGCCCCCCCCGAGCGCTATTTCAGGACGACCGAAGTCATCCTGGCCGACCGGAACGTCGATGGCATACTGGTGCTCCTGACACCACAGGCGATGACAGACCCGAGTGATTGTGCGCGGGCGATCGTAAAAGCGAGGGCGAAGAGTAAAAAGCCCCTGCTGGCCTGCTGGATGGGTGAGAAGCTTGTCGACGAGGCACGCAAGATCCTCTCTGCTGCAGGGATCCCGCACTTTCGGAGTCCGGAGGCGGGTGTCGAGGCTTTCGGCTACCTGGCTTGCTACAGGCGCAACCAGAAAGCGCTGCTGCAGGCGCCAGGTCCGCTGTCCCATGACCGTGAACCCGACGTCGTGGGCGCTCGCCTGATCATCGAAAATGCGCTCAGCGAGGGACGACGAACACTCAGCAACGCCGAGGCAAAAGCGATTCTCAGGGCGTTCCGCATTCCGGCCTCGCCAAGCATCAATGCGAATACCGCTGCCGAAGCCCTCGTCGCTGCGGAGGGACTTGGCCTGCCAGTCGCGATGAAAATCAATTCGCCGGATATCACGCACAAGTCCGATGTCGGTGGTGTGCGCCTCAATATCCGTGAACCGCAAAGCGTGCGCACTGCCTATCGCGAGATGATCGACACAGTCAGGGCACAACAGCCGGATGCGCGTATCGATGGCGTCACGATCGAGGCAATGATCGACAAGCCACATGCACGTGAACTGATTGTCGGGCTGTCGAATGATGAGGTGTTTGGTCCCGTGATCAGTTTTGGCATGGGCGGCACCGCCGTAGAGATCTTCGGTGATACGCGTGTCGCCTTGCCACCACTCAATGAATATCTCAGCAACAGGCTGATCCGCAGCACCCATGCATGGAAGATGCTGGGCACCTTTCGCGACCTGCCACCGGCCAACCTGCCTCCCCTGCTGATGGTTCTGCAACACGTCTCGGAGATTGCCTGCGAGCTGCCCGAAATCGAGGAGATGGACATCAACCCGGTCATGCTCGATGAAAACGACATTATTGCCGTCGATGCGCGCATCAGTGTCCGGCCGCCCAGGGCAAGCACGGCGCGTTACGGCCACATGGCGATTCACCCCTATCCTTCGGAACTCGCCTCGACCTGGCAACTCGCCGATGGCACGGATATCGCCATCCGGCCAATCCGGCCCGAGGATGCGAATCTCGAGCAGGATTTCGTCGTCAACCTCTCAGCGGAGAGCAAATATTTCCGTTTTATGCAGAGCCTCGACAAGCTCACGCCCATGATGCTCGCCCGCTTTACGCAGATCGACTATGACCGGGAGATGGCGCTGATCGCCGTGATCCGGGACGAACAGCCGAACGCGCAATTTATCGGCGTCGCCCGCTATGTCACCAACCCGGACAGGGAATCGTGCGAATTCGCGCTGACGGTGACCGACGCCTGGCAACGCCACGGCATCGGCCGGGAACTCATGACACGGCTCATGGGAGTCGCCAGAGATCGCGGGCTCGAGGTGATGACAGGGGAAGTGCTGTCGAACAACCGCAAGATGCTGAAGATGTGCGAGACACTCGGCTTCAGGATTGCGCGCAGCAGCGATGATCCCGAAGTGGTCGAGGTAAGGCGACATCTGTAAGTCAGGGATGCCGGCGCGCAGAACATGAAGGATGCCAAGCAGGAACCCCGGGGTCAGCAATTCATTCGCCCACAGTGTGGGCTCCCACGAGAAAACTGTTTCTGCATAGCAAGAGACTCCACCCGTCCATCGCCCCTGCGTTTGAGATGAAAAAAGCGCCTCAAAGGCGCTTTTTCATCGTCTGATCGTGAGGGTGATCAGGTCGAGAATGAGGATCCGCAGCCGCAGGTCGTGGTCGCGTTGGGATTACGGATGACGAACTGCGCACCCTGCAGACCCTCTGAGTAGTCGACTTCCGCGCCGACCAGGTACTGCAGGCTCATCGGATCGATGAGCAGTTTGACACCGTCAGTCTCGATCTCGGTATCGCCGTCATTGACGTTTTCATCGAAGGTGAAACCGTACTGGAAGCCGGAACAGCCGCCGCCCTGAATGTAGATCCGCAGCATCAGCTCGGGGTTTCCCTCTTCCTCGATGAGCTCGGAGACCTTGCCTGCCGCAGCCTGGGTGAAGACCAGTGGAGCTTCATCCTGTAATTGTGCTTCTGCCATGTCTGAATACTCTCGTAATTGCACACACTAATGCTGAATACTATCGCTTTTCCGACCTTTTTAGTCAAGAATTACCCGCTTTCTCTTCCCTGTTTTCTGTAAGCCTAATCATTTCGCCCTCGACCCTGGCGCCCATGGCCATCTCGAGCAGAACATATTCGACTTTGCCCATCACCACGGCATTTTCCGCGAGCTCCACCCGCTGCGCTGCGTGAATATTCCCCTCGACCCGACCGTTGACGATGATACTGGTCACCTTGATATCTCCCTTGATGCATCCCTTGTCACTGATTGTCAGCGTGGTGTTCTTGCCCTGCCCGATGACATTGCCATGGATCTCGCCATCGAGATGCAATCCCTCGCTGAATGCGATATCGCCCTTGACGAGGGTTCCGTTGCCGATCACGGTCCTGAAGGCCGAGGGTTTGAAATGCTTGTATCTTTTTTTCATGGCGCAGTCTCCTCGCTGACTCTCACTCTGCGTCCCAGAGGAAATTCTGGGGCGGGCTCTCGATTGTCTCCATGTCCGTATTGATCTCTATTTTCACAAGTTCGGGATCAAAACCATCCGGCAAACCGAATTCATTATCGATCATGTGGAGCTGCCTGAACTTGATGACTCTTTCTCCGCTCTTTTCCCCGGCCAGCTCCAGAAGGTTGAGCTCCTCGGTCTTGTCGCCGCGTTTGCCTGAGAGCGTCATCCGGATAGTGGCTGTCACGGGCTCGCTCTGCTCGGGCATGATCGTGGCCGTCAGACTGTACTTGAACTGCCGCGGCTGCTCCAGTTTTGCCACGGTGAACTGCGAAACGCGCAACTGCGTTTCCGGCGTCTTTCCGGATGTCACGCTCTCGAGCAGTCTCAACTCACCCTGGAGCGCGAGGTGATCATCCTGCAGACTCGCGAGCTCCTCACGCAGCCTGTTCGCCGCCTCCCGGTCAACCTGTGCAGAGAGTTCCAGCGAGGCGACCTGTTGGCGCAGTGCATCGCGCTCGTCACTGACTCGCTCGAGACGCTGCTCGAGTTCAGCAAGCTTCAGGACCGCCTGACGGTTCTCCCGGACAAGTTGTGTATCACCGAGGCTGTAGAGCTTCCAGCCGAGATAGAGGATCGCGGCAGTCAGGATAATCGCGATCAGCAACCAGCCCCAGGCGTGACTGCCAGGCTGGGCAATCAGGGGGCGTGGCAAATAGACACGTACCTCTCTGCGAGGTACGCGTCTTTTTTCAGGGAGATAGGGCAACGCTCGTCAGCCCGGCGGTTTCAGGCAAGCCGCACATGATGTTCATGTTGTGTACCGCCTGGCCAGCCGCGCCCTTCACGAGATTGTCGATGGCCGACAGCACCACCAGGGTATCGCCGTCCTGCGGACGGTGAATCGCGATCTGGCACCTGTTGCTGCCCCGCACATAACGCGTCTCCGGCAGGGAGCCGGCCGGCATGACATCGACAAAAGGCTCGTCACGATAGCGTTCCTCGTAGACGGCCTGCAGATCGACACCCTCCCTGATCAGGCGGCCATAGAGTGTCGCCAGGATTCCGCGGATCATCGGCACGAGATGGGGCACGAAGGTGAGTCCCGGCTCGCCACTCATGGCACGGCCGAGCACCTGGCGGATCTCGGGCAGGTGACGGTGACCGGCAACACCATAGGCCTTGAAACTCTCCCCGCACTCGGCCATGAGTGTCGGGACGCTGGCGCCGCGGCCTGCCCCGCTGACGCCGGATTTACAGTCTGCAACCAGCGCCGAGGTGTCGACGATTCCCTCTTCGACGAGCGGGAGAAAACCGAGGATAGTGGCTGTCGGATAGCATCCGGGATTGGCGACGAGCTGGGCCTTGCGGATGCTCTCCCGGTTGATTTCAGGCAAGCCGTACACGGCATCACCGAGAACCTGTGGACATGCATGGGTCATTCCGTACCACTGCTCCCACAGAGCCACATCACTGATGCGAAAATCGGCGGCGAGATCGATGACCCTGACGCCTGCCGCAAGCAACTCCGGTGCCGACTGCATCGCCGTACCGTTCGGCGTCGCGAAAAACACAAGGTCGCAGCTCCTCAGCAGTGCGGGATCGGGTTCCGTGAAAGCGATGTCCATGAAACCGCGCAGGCTCGGGAAAAGCTCCGTAACATTCTTGCCAGCCTCGCCGCGTGACGTCACGCAGGCCACCTCCACATCCGGATGGTTGGCGAGAATGCGCAGCAGTTCGACACCTGTGTAGCCGGTGCCACCGACAATACCTATCTTGACCATACTCGTGCCATATCGGGAAAACAGGGTCGCCATGATACGAGAAATCGGCGTCGGAACGAAGCTGGAGCATGTGGTCGGCTGCTTTTCTTTACGGGAGGCAAATGCGAAACTCTGGCTTGTGCAAGATTATCAACGGGAGAATTCGTATGGGCTGGTTTGCATGGATCATTCTTGGCGGTATTGCAGGTGCCATTGCGAAATGGATCATACCGGGGAACGGTCCGGGTGGTTTCATCGTGACCATCCTCATCGGCATCGCCGGCGGCGCGGTCGGTGGGTACATCGGCACCAAACTCGGCCTGGGGGCGGTCAGTGGCCTCAATATCCCGAGCTTGCTGCTGGCAATTGGCGGGGCATCCGTTCTGCTGTTTCTCTACGAGCTGATCAACAAAAAATGACCCCGAATAGAAGGGAATGCCGGGCCCGGTAGATACCTGGCTTTTTTTCGACAGCGCTGAACCTCAGTCGAGGCAGGGAGTGATCATCTCCCTGAGGCTGAATCGCGGTGACTCGATATCGTTGATGAGCCAGTTGCCGCCCTGCCTGACAAGATCAAACCTCAGCCGCACAGGAGTCTCGAAATTGTTGAAACGCACGAGCACTTTCGCCTGTTGGTCATCCATCGACTCCGTCATCATGACGAAGCCGGTGACAATGGATTCCTGACCGTCCACGAGCGGCTCGAAATCGACGCACTCCAGAACCCAGACACCCTCATCCTCTGCCCAGCGTCTTAAAAATGCCGCGATGGGGTTGGTGAAAATTGCCTGCAGGCCGTTCTCATCACGCGCAATCACATCACTGGCAAAACAGACCAGGCAAGGCGATACCTCACTCCTGAGATCGATGGCAGTGTCACCCTCACCGGGAATGGTGGGATAGAGCTGCCGGACAACAGCCTCGGGCGTGGCGGCAGCCGCCTGAACCAGCCCCGTCGCAATCAGCAGCAGGATCAGCAATGCAATACCGGGATAGTTGCGCATGAGACTGAATCGCCGGGCCTGGAATACTTCAGCGCCACCAGGCCTTGAGAAGCAAAAACGCACCGGCGACGGCAGCGGCCCCTGATGTCATCTGCACCACACCGGCTGCAAGACCTGCGGGCGGCATGGCTGCAACGAGAACCGCTCCGATGAGGAATCCTGCTCCGGCAACTGCAGCGACCGTACGGCGATTGGAATCACTGATCTCCTCGCGGATCTGCTTCAGCTGTTCCGATTGCCACTGCACCCTGAGTCGACCCTGTTCTGCGTCATGCAGCAGGCGCCACGCCATCGCCGGCAGTTCGGGGAGTTGTCCCGTCGCGCGCGGCAAGCTCTCGCTTGCCCGCTTGAGGAAGGCGCGGGGGCCTACCTGTTCCGACATCCAGCGCTCGAGAAAAGGCTTGGCCGTCGTCCAGAGATCGAGCTCGGGATAGATCTGGCGACCGAGACCCTCGATGTTGAGCAGCGTCTTCTGCAGCAGGACGAGTTGAGGCTGTACCTCCATGTTGAAACGGCGTGCAGTCTGGAACAGGCGCAGCAGGTAGTGCCCGAAGGAGATCTCCGAGATCGGCCTGTTGAAGATCGGCTCCGAGATGGCACGGATGGCAGCCTCGAACTGGTCGACGCGCGTCTCCTCCGGCACCCAGTCCGACTCGAGATGCAGTTCCGCGATGCGCTTGTAATCACGATTGAAAAAGGCCAGGAAGTTCTCCGCGAGGTAACGCTTGTCACTCTCGGTCAGGGTTCCGATGATGCCGAAGTCCACTGCCATGTAGCGACCATCATCAGCGACGAAGATGTTGCCGGGGTGCATGTCCGCATGAAAGAAGTTGTCACGGAAGACCTGGGTAAAAAAGATCTCGACACCGCGTTCCCCGAGCATCTGCATGCTGATGCCTTTCTCCTTGAGAACATCGATTTGGCTCACCGGTGTGCCATAGATGCGCTCCATGACCATGACGTTGGGCCGGCAGTAGTCCCAGTAGACATCGGGCACATAGAGGAGCGGAGAATTCTCGAAATTACGGCGCAGCTGCGAGGCATTGGCCGCCTCGCGCATGAGATCGAGCTCGTCGAAAATCGTCGTTTCGTACTCCCGGACGACCTCAACGGGCCGCAAGCGCTTTGCATCGGACGAGTAGCGGTCGGCGAGACGTGCAATCGTCAACAGCAGGTCGACGTCACGTCGTATGATCCTGTCGATGCCGGGGCGCACCACCTTGAGGACGACGTCGGTGCCGTCCTTGAGTTTCGCCGTGTGGACCTGGGCAATCGATGCCGAAGCGAGAGGCTTCTCATTGAATTCCAGGAAGTGATTCTCGATGCTGTCCCCGAGTGCCTTCTCGATGAGCTGGCGTGCCGATTTTCCGGGAAACGGCGGGACCTGGTCCTGCAGCTTCGCCAGCTCCACGGCAACATCGTCGGGCAACAGGTCGCGGCGCGTCGAGAGGATCTGGCCAAACTTGATAAAGATCGGACCAAGATCTTCCAGCGCAAGGCGTATGCGCACGCCGTAGCTCGGCCGTTTGCCGCGCGAAAACCAGTAAAAGGGGGAGAGAAATTTCAGGAAGCGGATCGGCCGGAAGAGATGCGCCGCAAGAATGATTTCATCAAGGCCGTGACGCAGCAGCACCCAGGTGATGTGCATCAGGCGCAGTCCCTCGCCGAACCGCATCATTCCTCCTTTCCGGCAAGCTGGCTGATGCGTGCTTCGAGGCGTTCGATATCATCGCGCAGGGTCTCGACCTCTTCCCGCCACTCATCGAACTCGAAGCGCGTTGGCAGCAAGCGACGCTCCTCGGTCAGGTACTCCCCCATATCATCCTGCAGGATGCGCGCATTGCGTCTGCCCCAGGCAACAAGCGAGCGCATTGCATTGCCAGCCTGGTGTGCAGCAGCATCGCCGGTGAAACCTGCTAGCAGTTCCTCCCAGTCAGGATCGAGGTCTGAGAGAATGGTGCTGAACGCCTGCGCAACCCGGGTATCACCACCGAGCTCGATCCTGCCTTTGAAGACCTGGTCTTCCTTGCGCTCCTGCATGGCTGTCCCGGCAAGGTCGAAGGGTGTACCGCGAATCCAGCCATCAGCCTCCTCGCAGTTCCCCGAAAAGAGCTGCACCTTGCCGCTGGCATCCGGAACAAAAATCAGTGTCAGGTTCCACTCGCGAACGTCGAGGGCGATACGTCTGCCATGCAGGCCGGCAAGCCGCTCCCGGCGGATCGGGTCGAGCGCGAGCAGGGCATTCATGGCTTGCTCGATACCCAGTAGCGCGGCGCTTGCAGCTTCCATGTCAGAGTTTGAACCCACGGTGCACGGCGACGATTCCCCCGGTCAGGTTATGAAAGTCACAGCGCTCGAATCCTGCCTCCTCCATCATCCCTCTCAGGGTCTCCTGATCGGGGTGCATGCGGATCGATTCGGCCAGGTAGCGATAGCTGTCGGCATCCCTGGCAACGAGCTTGCCCATCAGCGGCAAGGCCTTGAAGGAGTAGAAGTCATAGAGTTTCTCGAGCGGTTTGCTGACGGGTTTCGAGAACTCGAGGACCAGCGCACGACCTCCGGGCTTGAGAACACGGTACATTTCGCGCAGCGCCTGATCCTTGTCGGTGACATTGCGCAGCCCGAAGGCGATGGTCACGACGTGGAAACTGTTATCCGGAAAGGGGATCGACTCGGCATCGATCTGCATGTATTCGATGTTGCCGGCATAGCCCTCGTCGACCATGCGCTTGCGACCCTCCTCGAGCATCGCGAGGTTGATGTCGGACATGACAACCTCGCCGTCGGAACCGACAAGGCCTGCGAAACGGGATGCGAGGTCGCCGGTGCCCGAGGCCAGGTCGAGAACCTTCATGCCGCTGCGAACGCCAGCCAGGTCAACGGCGATATGCTTCCAGAGACGATGGATGCCGAATGACATCAGGTCGTTCATGATGTCATACCTGCTCGCGACCGAGTCGAACACGGTGCGTACGCGCTCGGCCTTCTCATCGACATTGACGGTCTCGAATCCGAAATGGGTTGTTTTCTCGGGCATGTTGCATCACCGGATGAAAAGATGGCGACATTATAACCCGCAGGCACAAAAAAACCCGTCCGGGGACGGGTTGTGCTGTTCAGTCGCCACGCAAAAGTTCAGGAAGGTTCCTTCCGCTTGTGGCCTGCCTCCTCGAGTTCCTCGAGATAGCGGTGCCACATGCTGTCGTAGTTTGCACCCATGTTGTAAAGCGTTTCCCAGGAGTAGATGCCGGTATTGTGTCCGTCATCGAAGTGCAGGAGAACCGCATAGTTGCCGACAGGCTCGATGCGCTCGATGTTGACATTCTCCTTGCCGACCTGCAGTTTGCGCTGGTCTTCCGTGTGGCCCTGGACCTCGGCAGACGGCGAATAAACCCGCAGGAATTCGCAGGGCAGCGAGAAGTTGTTCCCGTCATCGAAGCTGATATCCAGAACACGCGACTGGCGATGCAGATTCAGTTCTGTCGGCATCGGTTTGGACATGGTGCGTTACCTCGAATTGAAATCATGGCGCGATTCTACCTGCTGCGGCAGACGGGATTCACGCGGTGGTTGTGCCGGATTTCAGCAGGGCTCAGTGCAGCTTGTTGGGTACCGCGAGTGAAAAGGGAGGAATCGGGGCAAGAAACTCCCGGCCATCATTGTCGACCATCTCGTATTCGCCCTCCATGCTGCCAACCGGCGTGTCGAGCATGGCACCACTGGTGTAGCGGAAAGCTTCGCCCGGCTTGAGATAGGGCTGCTCCCCGACAACGCCCTCACCACGCACCTCCTCCACCTTGCCATTGGCATCCGTAATCAGCCAGTGCCGGCGCAGCAGCTTCGCCGGTTCCTGGCCGGTGTTGTGGATGGTAATGGTGTAGCTGAAGGCATACTGGTCTTCATCGGGTGACGACTGCGCCTCGATGTAGGCCGTTTCCACGTGGATACTGATTTCGTTCTCGGAATGCATAGTCTCCTGTCCATAAGGCTGTCGTTACCCTGCCAGGCGCCTGCACGATGGGTGGACGCCGCAAGAGCAGCAAATGATACAATCCGTGCCACGCTTTTGGAACTCGCAAGAATCTTATGGCAGCAAAATTGAAGGTTGGCGTCGCGGGCGTCGGCTACCTCGGGCGCTTTCATGCACTGATCTACAGCCGGATGGACAATGTCGAGCTGGTCGGTATCAACGACAGCGACCCGGAACAGGCAGCAAGCGTTGCCGCGGAAGCCGGAAGCCAGGCACTGCCGCTGGCTGACCTCGTCGAGCAGTGCGATGCCGTGAGCATCGTCGTCCCCACTTCCCTGCACCTCGAGATCGCCAGGCCCTTTCTCGAAAAGGGTGTCCACATGCTGCTCGAAAAGCCTATCGAGGCGGATGTAGAAAATGCCGCGGAGATCGTCCGGCTGGCCCGGGAATCGGGCGCCATTCTGCAGATCGGTCACCTCGAACGCTACAACGCAGGCATCCTCGCACTGGCGGAGCGCATCGATAATCCTCGTTTTATCGAGGCCCAGCGGATGGGGGGCTTCAAGGCACGCGCGACCGATGTTGATGTCATCTCGGATCTCATGATCCATGACATCGATATCATTCTTTCCCTCGTCAATTCAGAGCTGGTTTCGATTTCCGCCTCCGGCACCTCGGTACTGACTGACCACATCGATATCGCCAACGCCCGGCTCGAGTTCGCCAACGGCGCAGCCGCCAATGTTACGGCCAGCCGCGTTTCACGCGAGGACAGCAGGCGTATCCGTGTCTTCGAGCCGCAGCACTACCTCTCCCTGGATTTCATCGCGCAGCGGCTCGAGACGGCACGGGCCGTTCCTGTCGATGGCGCCGAGTGGCCCGAAATTCGTACCGAGGCACTTGATATCCAGCCCGTCAAGCCGCTCGACGCGGAACTCGCCTCCTTTGTCGACTGCGTCATCAATGGCAGTCACCCCGTCGTGGACGGTCCCACCGGGCTGCGTGCACTCGAGGTCGCACTGCAAATCAAGGAGAAGATCGAACAATGAGCAACCAGATCGAAGGGGTTCCCTATCTCGACCTCGCCAGCGAATTTCATACCCTGCGTGACGACTGGGTCGCAGCTATCGACCGCCTCGGGAGCAAGGCTGCGTTCATTCTTGGCGATGCGGTCACGGAATTCCAGCAGGAGGTCGCCGACTATATCGGCTGCCGGCATGCTCTCGGCGTTGCCAACGGCACGGATGCGCTGGTGCTTTCATTGCGCGCACTGGATATCGGGCCCGGCGACGAGGTCATCACCTCGCCTTTCACCTTCTTCGCCACTGCCGAGTCGATCTCGCTCGTCGGGGCAACACCTGTCTTCGCGGATGTGGACGAGGCCAGTTTCAACCTCTCGCCATCGAGTGTGGAATCCAGGATCACTGACCGCACGAAAGCCATACTGCCGGTCCACATCTTCGGCCACCCGGCTGATATGGCCCAGCTGCGCAGGATCGCCACTGAGCACGGCCTGAAGCTCATCGAGGATGCGGCCCAGGCCTTCGGCGCAAAATCGGGCGAGGCGATCGTCGGCTCACTCGGTGACACCGGCTGCTTCAGCTTCTATCCCGCCAAGGTGCTAGGCTGTTATGGTGACGGCGGCCTCGTCACGACCAGTGACGAGGGCATCTTCGAAGAGCTGCAGCAGCTGCGCAACCATGGTGCCATCGCTGCATTCACACATACCCAGATTGGCTACAACAGTCGTCTCGATGCCGTGCAGGCTGCCTTGCTCGGCATCAAGCTGAAGAAAATCGAGCAGGATCTCGCCCAGCGCCAGAAGATAGCAGCCTGGTACGACGAGCGTCTCGAGGAGACCGACGCCCTGCCACCGGCCCGCCCGGATCATGGCCGCCACGCTTTCAATCTCTACACCATCCGGCATCCGCGACGGAATGCCCTTCGTCAGGTCCTGGGTGATGCAAAGATCGGCACCAACCAGTGTTATCCGCAGGGTCTCCACCTGCAGCAGGTCTACAGCCATCTCGGCTATCAGCCAGGTGACCTGCCCGTCACGGACCAGCTTTGCACCGAGACCCTCTCACTGCCGATCTTTCCCGGCATGACCGAAGAGCAGGTCGAGACGGTCTGTGACGTTATTCGGAAAGCCTGAGTCCGGATCAGGACAATTCACCGGGAAGCTCGCGAATGGGAAGCGCACTAACCAGCCTGGCCTGATTGCGACGACTGCAGAAAGAAACGAAGCGCATTGCCGTGACGGATCGCCTCGGCAACCTCGTCGGGCAACTCCCTGAGCCAGCGCTCATGTCCTCCCCAGAATCGCCCGACCTCATTCCAGCCGGTATCTGCGCTGTCCCAGCTGTCGAGCTGCTGCACAGGCCAGACCGGGTCCGAGCCGAGCATGAGCCTGTCCGAGAAATCAAGAATCAGGCTGCGCCATTCCGGTTTCAGTGCTCCCTTCTCATCGTCGTAGATCAGTGATGCCGAGTAGCGCCACGGGTCGCGTGCAGACAGCTCCCACCAGAGTGACGGGCAGGCCTCGAGCGCACGCCTGACCTCCTGCGGCCGCATGGGGGCGCCTGCATGCGCCAGCAACAGCCGCGCATCGGGGTTGTGCTTGCAAAGCCCGATGAGATAGTCGGCACGGCCGAACTCGACATGGACAAGTAGCGGGGCCTGGTACTTTGCCGAGAGCCCGAGCAAACCTTCGATCACGGGTGTATCCCATCCGGGTGCAAAGCCGCCGATCAGGTGGAGTTCACCGACACCGATGTAATCTCCGCTTGCCAGCGCCTTCTCGACACGCTCGAGTGTTTCAGGCTGCTGGTACCATCGGTACCAGTCCGCGCGGGACTGGTAGACACCATACCAGGCGAGCACGCGCTCGGGATCGAGCTTGCGCAGTTGCTGCACGAGTTCCGGGGGCGTGCCGATAATCACGGCAAGCTCGATGTCGTTTTCATCGAGGATATCGAGAGCCTGCCGGGGCGAAGTCACCTCCTGCTGGCTCCACTTGTAGTGCATGTGAACATCGGCCCGGGGCATTGCTGCGACAGCATGTGAAAGGGCCAGCAGGCCGGCAAACAGGAGGAGTCTCAACAGGATCTGGTTGATGGAAGCTGTCATGGCAATACTCTCCGGAGGCGCGTCAGGCCGTTGACTATAGCCCAGGAGCAGGGCTCGCAGGCAACCCCGGGGATCAGAAGGTTGTCATGCAGGCCTGACGAGTGCCTTTTCGACCTCATGGCGTTTCTCCGGCCCGACCAGCTGCTCGATCAGGACGAGTGCGAAATCCATCGCCGTTCCCGGGCCGCGCGAGGTGACGATCTTGCCGTCGATAACGACAGGATCTTCGAGCACTTCCGTGGTCTCCAGCTCCATGGCATTGATGATACCGGGATAGGAAGTTGCCGACTTGCCCTCGAGCAGGCCGGCACTTGCCAGCACCTTGGGCGCGGCGCAGATAGCGGCGGTGTAACGACCGCTCTGTGACATGGAGGTGAGCAAGGCGCGGATTCGGTCATCCTCATCCAGATGGTCGGCGCCGGGCAATCCTCCCGGCAGTACGATCATGTCGAAGTCCTCTTCCATGACATCGGCCAGGAGAGCATCGGGAATCAGCCTGACCCCGCGGCTTGCTGTCACGTTCTGGTCGTCCAGCCCGGCTGTCACCACGTCGATACCGGCCCTGCGAAGCAGGTCAATGACTGTAACAGCCTCGAGTTCCTCACATCCCTGCGCAAGGGGTACCAGTACGCGTGCCATTACTCCTTGCTCTCCTTAGAGTCAGGCTTTTCGCCAAGGGGTTGCAGGATCGCCATTGCCCTCAGGATGTTGAGCGCTTCACTGAGGGCGTAGTCATCGACAACGAGCGGCTTGCTATCAGCGGTTTCCTGTTTCTTTCCTGCTCCGCTCTTCTGCCCCTCCTGCTTGTCGCCGTTCTCTTTTTTACCCTCGCTGCCCTCCTGCTCGCCTTCATCGGAATGGCCATTGGCAAGGTGTCCTGTGAGATCCTTTTCCGTGACGGAAACACCATTGGACTCGCTGCTGATGGAAACCTCAATATTCTCCAGCTCGATATCCGGAACGATACCCTCTGCCTGGATCGAGCGACCCAGCGGGGTGTAGTAACGGGCCGTCGTGAGCTTGATCGCAGTGTCGTCGGCCACGGGAACGACGGTCTGCACCGACCCCTTGCCAAAAGTCTGACTGCCCATGATGACTGCACGCTTGTGATCCTGCAGTGCACCGGCAACGATCTCGGAGGCCGAGGCTGATCCCTCGTTGACGAGCACGATGATGGGTGCGCCAGAGAGAATATCCTCCGACTTGGCGGCATACTTGATTCTGGAGTCCTCGGTGCGCCCCTCGGTATAGACGATGATGCCCTCCTCGAGGAAAGCATCGCTTACCGAGACAGCTGCATTGAGAACACCGCCGGGATTATTCCTGAGGTCCAGTATGAGCCCGCGTATTGGCCCGTCAATCTCCGCATGAAGTTCCTGGAGTTTGCTCACCAGGTCGCGCGCGGTTGCATTCTGGAAATTCGAGATGCGGATGTAGCCGAACTGCTTGTCGAGGACGCGCCCCTTCACACTTGCAATCTGGATGATGTCGCGGGTGACTGTGATTTCGAGTGGCTTCTTTTCGCCCTCGCGAAGGATCGTCAACGTGATATCCGTTCCGGGTTTGCCGCGCATCATGTCGACTGCCTTGTTTAGCGGCATACCCTTGATCGGTTTGTCATCGAGCTTGATGATCAGGTCGCCGGCCTTGATACCCGCCTTCATCGCGGGGGTATCGTCCATCGGGGCAATCACCTTGACGAGACCGTTCTCGAGACTGATCTCGATGCCAAGGCCTCCGAATTCTCCTTGCGTGGACTCCTGCAGATCGTCGTAATCCTCCTTGACGAGGAAAGCCGAGTGGGGGTCGAGACTCTCGAGCATGCCGCGTATCGCTGCTTCCACGAGGTCACTGTCATCCACCTCCTCCACATAGTTAATCTTGATGCGATTGTAGGCCTCGGCAAAGAGACGCAGGGTATCGAGAGGGGTTCGCTCGACCTCCTCAAGAGCGGACTCTGGTGTCGAATCCGTCTCAGGGACCTCCTCGTCTGCCACAGGCTCCTCTTCGGGGACCGGTTTGGCAGGCGGCGTCTGTTCTTCGACTGGCGTCAGCTGTTCGACCGGCGCGCTATCGGTTCCCGGTTCAGTCTGCGGCTCTTCCGCAGACAACGGCACCCAGGTGAAAAGGAGCACCAGGGCTGTAATCAGTGTTTTCATCACTCTCGCTTATCCAACATTCCTGCCCGAAGGACGAACGCACCAGCTCAGCGGATTGACCGGAGCGGAGCCCTTGCGGATTGCAAAATAGACGGCCGCATTGCGGCGGCCTCCACTGACGCCTGCCAGGCTGACAACCTCTCCAGCCTCGACGCTGTCTCCCACTTTCTTCAGCAGGCTCTGGTTGTAGCCGTAAAGCGTCATGTAACCTTCCCCGTGATCAACAATAAGCATCAGGCCGTATCCACGCAACCAGTCGGCGAATATGACGACCCCGCCATGGACAGCCCTGACGTTCTCGCCCTCCCGGGACTCTATCACCATTCCCTCGAGCTTGACGTCGCCTTTCCTGCTCTCCCCGAAACGCTCCACCATTCTACCTGCAACAGGCCACGGCAGCTTTCCCTTGCGCGATTTGAAGGGGATACTGGCCGGCACCGGTGGTGGAGCGACCTCGGCAAGCTTGCGTGTGAGCTCCTCGAGCTGTGCAACATCCTCTCTGAGGGTAGCAAGCCGCTTGTCAGCCCTGGCGATCTGCTTCTCACGCTCCGCCAGCGCCTGCTTGCGCTGGTCCCTTGCTTCTTCCACCGAGGCAAGCAGTTCCTGCTGCTCGTCACGCAGAGTGCTGAGCCTCGCTTCATCTGCACGAATCCGCTTCCCCGTCTCGATCAGCGTGCGGTAGGAGTCCTCGATATCCGCAATGATGCCGGCCCGGGCCTGATTGAGGTAATCGTAGTAGGAGAGAATCCTGCTGAGGCGCGCAGGATCATCCTGGTTTAGCAGGAGCTTGAGTCGCTGCTGGCGGCCCATGCGGTAGCTCGCGAGCACCTGCTGTCGAAGGAGCTGTTTCTGGCTGGCGAGTCGCTTTTCGACAGGACCGAGGGTCTTCAAAAGTTCTTCACGACGGCTGGCGACACTTTCGATTTCCTGCTCGGTCTGGCGCAGACGGGCTGTATGGCGACTGATCTGCTGTTCCGTCTCGCGCAGCGCTGCAACCTCGGTCTCTCTCTCCTTCTGCGCAGCCTTGAGTTCGACCGTCACCTCCTTGACCTCGGCACGTAGCGCACGCATCCTTTCGGCGTTGTCCTCATCGGCCGCGAACAGGGGAGCCGTTGCAAGCAGGGCTGCCATCAGCGAGGCGATGGCAGGATAGCTTCTCACCTAGGCCGCATCCTCGTCGGCTTCATCAAGAACAGGCTCGACAAGCAGGACCTTGCCACTCATTTCGGTGGGTTGTTCCAGCCCCATCAGCATGAGCAGGGTCGGTGCGATGTCGCAGAGCGCTCCTCCTTCCTCGAATATCTTCTGCCCTGTGCCAACATAGATAAGGGGAACCGGATTGGTGGTATGCGCGGTATAGGGTTGCCCTGACGCGTGGTTGACCATCTTCTCGGCATTGCCATGATCGGCCGTGATGAGGCACTCACCGCCGGCACGATGCATCGCCGATATCACGCGCCCGATGCACTCGTCGACCGCCTCGGCCGCCGCAATCGCAGCTTCGATCTTGCCGGTATGACCGACCATGTCGGTGTTGGCATAGTTACAGATGATGGCATCGTAGTCGCCGCTTTCGATCGCCGCGACGAGCTTGTCTGTGACTTCCGGTGCACTCATTTCAGGCTTGAGATCGTAGGTCTTGACCTTTGGTGAAGGCACGAGAACCCGGTCTTCGCCCTCGAATGGTTTTTCGATTCCGCCGTTGAAGAAGAAGGTGACGTGAGCGTATTTCTCGGTTTCAGCGATGCGCAGCTGTCGCATACCAAGGTTTGAAAGATATTCACCAAGGGTGTTCTGCAGCCGCTCCGGAGGGAAAGCGACGGGAAGTCCGAAACCTTTCTTGTATTCTGTGAGGCTCACGAAGGCTGCCAGCTCGGGTGTCGCAGCGCGCTCGAAACCGTCGAAGTCTTTCTCGATGAAAGGGCGCGTGATCTGGCGCGCTCTGTCCGAGCGGTAGTTCATCGAGATAATGACATCGCCATCCTGCATGCACACCGGCTTTTCACCCTCGGGAACGATAGCCGTGGCCTGCACGAACTCGTCGGTTTCATCGCGGGCATAGGCCATCTCGAGCGCCGTTATAGTATCGGGCGCCTGGAATTCCGCCTTGCCAAGCGTCATAAGATCATAGGCGGACTTGATGCGCTCCCAGCGATGATCCCGGTCCATGGCGTAGAAACGACCGATCAGGCTCACGACACGACCGCCGCCCACTTCCCGGAAGACCTTCTCCACCTCTTCGAGCGACCTGTGAGCACTTTTGGGGGGCGTATCACGCCCGTCGAGAAAGGCGTGGACGCAAACGTTCTTTGCCCCGCGTTCGACGGCGAGTTTGATAGCGGCATGGATGTGGCACTCATGACTGTGCACGCCACCCTCGGACAACAGGCCGACGATGTGCACGGCCGAGTCATTCTCGATGGCCTTGTCGACCGCATCGGTCAGGGTTCCGTTGGTAAAAAAGGAGCCGGTACGGATCGAGCGACTGACACGCGTGAATTCCTGGTAGACGACACGCCCGGCGCCGAGGTTGAGGTGACCCACCTCGGAGTTGCCCATCTGGTCGGCAGGCAGGCCAACAGCAGAACCGGAGGTGGTGATCGTGGTGTGGGGGTACTCGCGCCACAGCCGGTCGAAAACGGGCGTTCTCGCTTGTGCGATGGCGTTGTCGTCCGTCTCCTCGCTGTAGCCCCAGCCGTCAAGAATCAGCAATGCGATGGGTCGTGGTTGTGCCATTATGTTGTGTCGTTACCTCTGCAGGCGTCCGTAGCCCGGACGCATCACAATACAAAATCTCGCCATATTAACGCAAACTCCCGAATACATTAACTTTCTAATATGGTGTAAAATGCTCCCCGAGGAAGAAATCCCGTTCTGTACAGAAGTAAAAATATTATGACCGAAGCTGAAGACCTCCAGGACAATCTCGAACTACTCGCTGGCGAAGCCGATATCGATCGTGCATCGCGCGCACTCAAGGCCATGTCGCATCCATTGCGTCTCAAGATCCTCTGCACACTCGGCGAAGGCGAGGTCAGTGTCCAGGATATCGTCGACAATGTCGGCACCTCCCAGAGCAATATTTCCCAACACCTTGCGATCCTGCGCGACAAGGACATCCTCGCAACGCGCAAGGACGCAAACCGTGTCTACTACAAGATCAGTGATCCGCGACTCCTGCAATTAATTGGTATGATGCGCGAAGTTTTCTGCACCAGGCACGACTAGACGCATGGAACAACTCATCGAATTTGCCGGCAATCACCTGTTGCTGGTGATAGCCCTTTTCGTGATCTCGGGCGCACTCGCCTGGAACCTGATCGCCGGTGGCGGCAAGAACAACATCCCCCCGAATGAGGCGACTGTTCTCATCAATCGTGAGGATGCCGTGGTCGTCGATGTCAGGCCAATCGCCGACTTCAACAAGGGGCACATCGTCCATTCGATCAACCTGCCGATCAACGGTTTCAAAAACCAGGTCAAGCAGCTCGAGAAGCACAAGAACACGCCGGTCATCGTCAGTTGCCGTTCTGGAAACCAGAGCCAGATGGCCTGTCGTGAACTGCGCAAGGCCGGTTTCGAGAGAGTCTACAACCTGCGTGGAGGCGTCATGGCCTGGCAAAGCGCAAACCTCCCGCTGACGAGGAAAAAGTAATCATGAGCGAAGAAAACCAGGAAGCGCAGCAGGAGCAGGGGCAATTCAGCCTTCAACGCGTCTACTGCAAGGATATCTCCTTCGAGACGCCGAATTCGCCGCAATCTTTTCTGACCGACTGGAAGCCGGACATGAACCTGAACCTGAATACCCAGGTCCAGGCACTCGGTGATGATAATTACGAAGTTGTGCTGATCGTGACGGTCACGGTCAAGAATCAGGACCAGACCGCTTTCCTGGCCGAAGTCCACCAGGCCGGCATTTTCCACATCAGCGGAATTCCGGATGACCAGAAGAACCCCGTGATGGGAATCACCTGCCCGAACATCCTCTTCCCCTTTGCGCGCGAGGCAGTCGCCGATCTCGTCAACAGGGGCAGCTTTCCACAACTGCTGCTGTCGCCGGTGAACTTCGAGCAGCTCTACACCCAGCACCTGCAGCAGCTCAAGGACGCACAGCAACAGGCCGAGAGTGAACCAAAGCACTGAAGCCGTTACCTCCATCGGAATCCTCGGGGCCGGCTCCTGGGGTACAGCACTTGCCATCCTCCTTGCGCGCAACGGCCTCGAAGTTCGCCTCTGGGGACTCGAGGAGGAGATCAGGCGTCTTGCCGAAGACCGCGAGAACAGGCAGTTCCTGCCTGGTATTCCCTTTCCCGATAAACTGACCCCCGATGCGAATCTCTCCCGGGTCGTGGAGTGTGACGAGATACTCGTGGTCGTGCCAAGCCAGGCGTTTCACGAGGTGCTTCTCAAGATTGCCGCCATCCGGCCGCTGCAGTCCCTCTGCTGGGCAACCAAGGGCCTGGATCCGAATACCCGGCACCCCCTGAGCACAGATGCCGAGACAATCTTCCCCGGAGCCGACCTTGCCGTCATCTCAGGGCCCACCTTTGCGGTCGAGGTCGCAGAAGGCCTGCCAACAGCAGTGACAGCAGCCTCAAACTCGCAGAGCTACAGCGAACGGCTCGCCGGGGTACTCAAGGGAGAGACATTCCGCGCCTACACCTCGACAGACATCATCGGCGTCCAGGTCGGCGGGGCGGTCAAGAACGTCATGGCGATTGCCGCCGGTATTTCGGACGGGCTTGGCTTCGGCGCCAATGCCCGCGCAGCACTGATCACACGCGGGCTGGCAGAGATCACACGACTCGGTGTGGCCCTTGGAGCACACCCCGAAACCTTCATGGGCCTGGCCGGTCTCGGCGACCTGACCCTGACATGTACCGACAACAAGTCACGCAACCGTCGCATGGGCCTTGCACTGGCCGAAGGCCTGACCATCGAGGAGGCGCGCACTCGTATCCAGCAGGAGGTCGAGGGTGTACATGCCGCCAAGGAAACCTTCTTCCTGGCCAGCGAACTCAACGTCGAAATGCCAATCACGACCGAGGTCTATCGTATTCTTTACGAGGGACTCGACCCGCACAT
The DNA here is from genome assembly GCA_050116235.1 of Chromatiales bacterium. Classification (GTDB taxonomy): domain Bacteria; phylum Pseudomonadota; class Gammaproteobacteria; order Chromatiales; family Chromatiaceae; genus Sva-25. The sequence goes on from JASFPB010000003.1 coordinate 26,509, forward strand.
CGCGGTCAGAGAACTGCTACACCGGCGGCAACGCGCCGAATAGTTTCTATTTCGACGCGGC
>JASFPB010000004.1:0-24273 GCA_050116235.1 Chromatiales bacterium
TCCCATTTGCCGGGCTCGGGGGAGTCACCCTCTTGCACCTGCAGACAGGTCATCGGGCCCACGCCTTCGCACTGCACGGTGAAACTGTTGACCCAGAGGGTTGATTCACCAGTCATCGCCTTCGCGGAAGATGTCAGGAAGAGAAGCACAAGAGCAAACAGAAGATACTTCATTCGTCACACCTGCGCTTCTGGTCGAGAAATTCCCGTTTCAATATCTTGCCTCGTTACATCCATACCAGTCTGGGAGATTATTTTCGAGACGAAAATGATCTCCCACACCGGATCTTGAAAAAGCGAGGTCCATAATAGAGCTCAAAAACGTCCCTTGAATGTCAAGCCCAGGAAGGGTGCCGTATCCATGTCACTCTCACTGACCAGATTGCCGGACTTGTCCTCGAGACGCAGATTACCGCCCACTTCCGCACCGCCAATCAGGCTGAGCTTGAGATCATCCGACCAGCTGTATTCGGCCAGTGCATAGAGGGGTATCGCCTCGTCCTCACCGATCCCGCCGGGCGCCGCTCCCCTGTCATCCAGGCGGAAACGTGTTTTTTCATAACGTCCACCGAGTGCGAAACGCCAGCGGGATGATTGTTGCCAGGTCAGTTGCAGTCCCGGACCGCGACTTGCCGCAAGGCCTCCCCCGGTTTCCAGGGAGAGGCTATCGGTGATTTTCCAGTTGATGAGCAGGATGGGAAAGACGCTGGTGTCGTCCTCGATCTCGGAAAACACGCCAAGGCCGGGGCCAATGCTGAGTGTGTCACTGAATCGGTAGGTGGCACCGGCAAGCAGCCCACCGGTCTGGCCATCATCTAGGGAAGCACCCTGTTCTGCCTGATATCGCAGTGAGGGTACAGCAAAGAGCATCCACTCCTCGGAAGCGAAATAGCGCATCGGCAAGCTGATGCGCATCTCCCGAATATCCCCCCAGGGGTTCAGGGCACCAAAGCCCGTCGTGCCCGAAAAATCGTAGCTGTCCTCCCCGTACCCGAAGTCCACTCCGATCCTGAGGGGACCAACCTGGCGGCCAACACCCAGACTGGCAAAATAGCGGTCCACACTGACCTCGCCTCCCGTGTCGAGGTCGGCCTCGAACTGGTGGACTGCTGCGGCCTGGAACGTCCAGCGCCAAGTCGAATCCCGTGTTTCAGGAGGCCCTGCATGGACAGAAGAACAAAATGCCATAAACAGAAGCGTGAGGAGTAAGCGGTGACGGAAATATCGCATGGTGAAATCTCTTCTTGTTCGAACCTGTTTCTACATGATCACTAGCAAGGTTAATCGAAAAGCCACCTGATAATACCTTGACTGCAGTGGGCTTGCGTTACCAGCAGCAGTTAAACCTTTCCCGGGAGAGCATGGGGCAGAATATCCAGCAAGCATCAGAAGGAGTCTCTCGAAGGGAGCTGGTCAGGCTTCGACCAGGCGCACGGCATAGTCGCGTATCCTGCTGCGGTTGCCGTCGGCCTCGATCCGGCCGATGTCGATGAGATACTGCAAACGGCAGGAGAAAAAGAGATCACTCATGAGATTGTGACCATCGCACCGGCTCATGGCGAGACCAATGACGCGAGCTGCCAGAGTCCAGTCCGAAGTGCAAGACGCCAGCAGCAAGTGGTCATAGTAATCGAGGGATATGCCCGTAATCCGGTCATCCTCCCAGCGGCGCAGCAAGCCGGTCTCATCACGGATGCGCAGGAAGTCAGCGGCGAGAGCATCGCGGCCGGTCTTTGTGAGTTCCCGGGAAGTGGTGAAGAGTTCGGCGAGTTCGACCGGCTTGTAGATGGCTACATAGTGACAACCGTCGACTCCGGGAATGACCCTTAGTACCGCTCCGGAGTAGTCTGCAAGCCACCAGCAGGCCATAGCCAGAAAGGTCGATTCGGAAGCATTCGCGCCACACCAGATGACGACACTCTCGATAGCCTCCTCGTCAATGTGCGCGATCAGCGCACGCCACGGGTCGAAGGCATCGGTGGCATCACGGGCCCAGAGACTCCAGTCGTCATAGCCACGAAAGCAGTCTTGCATATAGTGGATACGTCTCTGACCCTCATCGAGAGGACCATGACTCAGGTCATCCTGTATCCCGAATACCGCACCGGGCAGACCATGATTGCGACAGGCTTCGCGGAGGCAGCCCGCTGCACTGTCACCGAGGGCGAGATGCAATCGTTGTGACATCGAATTCCGCATTCCTCATCGCTGCTGGCGTCGGAGATCAGGGTTCCTGTTCTGATCCCGAACAAAGTTTGGCTAGAGCAGTTACGCTAATCAATTGCACTGACGATAGGTGTAATCGCCATACTCCAGCCAGTGCCTGTTTCCGTCACGGAAGACAAGGAACTCCGAGCGATCTTCACCAAGAAGCGCCACCACAAAGCCTTTCGGCGGCTTCGAATTTCCAAAATAGCTGTATGCCGTCATCGCCCGAATGTCCTCGCCATTGACCGTGACGATGGCATCCCACTTGTCCCGGGGATTGTCGAGGATGCGATACTCGATCTGCCGCTTGATCTGGCCACCACCGCAGTAGACCACCCCTTCGGGCGCTTCCATTGAAGTGGATGCGCCTTGACCAGTCTGGCCACAACTGGAACGCAGGGATTTGATCGCTGCCGAAGATCCTTTGAGATCGAACAGACCATAGCTCACATCCTGATCCGCCATCGAGAGATTGAGTACGGCATTCGCCGCGATCTGGTCCAGGACGAAACTGTAGTCGGACGGATCCTTGAAGACGATTTCGACCGGATAGTTGTCCACGATCTGCACCTCTGCGTTCTCCTTGCCGGCCTGAAACGCACCCACCTCGGTTGATCCGTTTTTCATGAAGCGGATAGAGAGCCCCTGCTTGCTGACGATGTCCTGACTGTCTTCATAGCCTGCAGGTGCAAAGCGTATACGATCACATTGCAACTCCAGGGTCATGTTATTCGTCTGCAGGAATGCGTTCGGTGTCGCCCCACTACTGAAATTCCAGTCGGCGAGTGCAGGCATGGCAGAAACAGTGAACATCCAGACACATGCAAGAAACAGTTTTATCATCATTACCTCCGAAAGCATTCAAAACAGGCATGATGCAGATCGCGACATGCCAATACCCCTGTAGATCCTACGCCACTATGCCCACGCTGGTCATGTTCCGGCAAGGCCATTGATACAGCAGTATCCAGCCCGTCTGAAAATGGTGCGACAATCGAAATTCGGATATCTCCTGAATACGAGCCACATTTCCAAGAGCTACTTCCCCTGTTTTTCGGCACGCAATCGCTCTCGATACTTGCCGCGGGCCAGTTCCTGCATATCTGTGACCTTATCGCGCTCATCGAGAATTTCACGCCCGAGCAGGGTTTCGATGGCATCCTCGAGGGTCACGATGCCGGCGGGCTGGCCAAACTCGTCCTCGACAAGAACGAGATGCATCCGGTGCTTGATGAGCAAATCGATCAGATTCTGCACAGGCAGTTTCTCGGATACCCGCATGATCTCCTTGGCATATTGGCTGATCGGTTCATTGCCCTTCCCATCACGTTCGGCCTCAAAGAGGTCACCACGGATCACTTTCCCGATGATGTTGTCCCTGCTCTCGGAATAGAGGGGCATGCGCGTGAAGTGGCGTGTTTCTGGCTGATCCAGCGCCTCGCTGACCGTCATGTCCCCGTCGAGCATGTGCACCACGCTTCGCGGTGTGAGGATCTGCTCGGTGCGGACCTCGCGCAATTGCAGCAAATTCGCGAGATATTCGTTTTCCTGCGAGAAGAGGGTGCCGTCGCGATGCATGAGTGATGCGAGGGCAATAATCTCCTCACGGGTCACTTCGTTCTCCTTTCCGCTGCTGAAGAGCTTGGTGAGACGGGTCGAGATCCAGACGAGTGGATAAACCAGCCTGACCAGCCAGATGATAATGAACCCGGCCGGGACCGCAAGGGTTCGCCAGTAGGTGGCTCCCAGCGTTTTGGGAATAATTTCCGAAAAGTAGAGGATCGCCAGTGTCAGCAATACGGCGATGAGGGTCTCCCATTCGGCACCGAATACCTGCAACGCCTGGGAACCGACGCCTGCCGCACCCATCGTGTGGGCAAAAGTGTTCAGGATCAGAATACTGGACAAGGACTCATCCAGCCGCTCCTTGACCCGCGCAATCATCCGGCCGGAACGCGGTCGCTCAATGACGAGTTTTTCGAGGTAGCTGGGTGTAATGGAAAGAAGAACAGCCTCCAGGATAGAACAGAGAAAGGAGACGCCAATCGCGATAAAAAGATAAATAAGGAGCAAAGTCATGAATCAGGCCATGGGAAACTGGATCAGGATAAGATGGTGTCGGAGATCAAATTGCAAACCGTGGATTCAATAAGCTTTCCGGAATTGATCCCCGACATCGGATTCAGCGCATACGACTCGGGGCAGGACGCGGCATCGGACGGGACGGCATGGGACGCGCCGGAAGTGGCGTCGGTCGGGCCGGTGGTCTCGACGGCGGTCTCGCAGGTGGACGCTCGATCGGGTGCTCCGGTCGGACTGGCGGTCGGGGTGGCGGCGGCCGCACGATGACATCGTGGCGGTACCATGGCGAGTAATAGCCATAACCGTAACCGTAAGAGCCGCCGACATAGACTGAGCCACCGGTGCTCTCACAACCAGCGAGAATCAACATGAATGACACGATGACTGGAAGACGCAAGAGCAGAAGAGATCGCTTCATCCTTTTTCTCCCGCTTTTTTCTCTTCCGGCCACTCGGCAATCCCGAGGGGAGCACCCATTGGATCAACGATAACCGCCGCTCTCCCCTTGCGGAACTCGCGTGTAGGGGCGATCAGAACACTGCCACCTGCCTTCCTCACGCGCTCGACTGCCTGTTGGACATCCGTGACGCGAACATAGTGCAGCCAGGCGGATGGTAACCCGCTCATACCATACTGGATGATGCCTGCTCGCGGGTAGCCTCCTGAAACGAGATGCTGCTCGATCTTTCCTCGAGCACGGCCGGTCGGTTTGATGCTGTAACCAACGGTTTGCCTGTAGAAATCAGTTGCCTTGCTGGCGGAATTTGCCCAGAGCTCATGCCACAGCCAGCGCCCGGGTTCCGGCATGGCGTCAGGGGGATCACCGGACTCAGTGGCTAGCAAGCCGAAACGGGCACCCTCCGGATCTGCGACGAGTGCCACATCACCGCGCCCCCGCAGAGTCACCGGGTCGAGCAAGACCTCTCCGCCCGCCTTGCGGATGCTATCCGTTGTCGCATCGACGTCATTTACCGACAAGAGGCCGACCCACCGTGATTGCAGGACATCCTCGTCCGTAGCGGGGTAACGAACCATGCCGGCAACAGGACTTCCCTCGTTGCGAACCAGGACATAGGGTTTCTCACTGGTACCGCGTGTCTCGAACTGCCAGCCGAAAACATCGCCATAAAACGCCCTGGCCTTTTCAATCTCGCTCGTGAAGAGTTCAGCCCAGACCCAGCGGCCTGCTACACTCTTCGTCGTTTCTCCTTCGGCGATGGCCGGCCAGGGTGGATTCGTGGCACAGCCAGCAAGCGTCACTACCGTGATAATCGCCAGCAGGAGGCCAAGTTTTGAGGCGTATGGGGCCGACTCTCTTCCGGGTTTCATCAGACTTTGATCTTTCTCTTGTCCATCGATTCCAAGACTATCATGTCAGGAGAGCCAGGGGGTTCAAAGGTGTCACAGGCGCTCACCCTCCACCACTGCCGTGACTATGTCGCTCATAACGGATGCCACACAGGCTCTCTGATGTGGTGACTGGCCCAGGAGTTTCAGCGACATCGGCGTCTGGAGCTTCTGTGGCAGCGAGAGAAAATCGCGGTGCGTTGCAGCGGCCTGCAGAAAACGTGAGAAAACTTCACCGGAGCGCACGCCTTGCGACCTGTTGATCAGACCGGCCTGCTCGCCAACCTTCTCTTCAAGAGAAAAGATCGTGACACCCTCCTTGATCGTCTCGACTACCTTCAGCTGGTCCAGCGACTCTGGATCAACTGCTGTCGGATCGTTCGAAAGGATGACAAGGTCGGCGAGCTTTCCGGTTTCGATCGAGCCTTTCATATCCTCTTCAAAATGCTGCCAGGCCGGCCAGATCGTCATTGCCTTGAGGGCTGTGATCACATCGACACGATGTTGTGGACCCAGAATGTCGCCAGACCGGCTACGCCGGGTTACAGTCGCATCCAGCACGCGCATGGAGTCCGGGAAAGCGACCGGGGCATCGTGGTGGGTTCCGAAACGCATGTGTCTCGCCATCAACCAGCCTGTCGGCGAGATGTTCTCTGCCAGTAGAGGGCCGGCCGTATGCTCCCGATGCCAGTCTCCCCAGTAGAATGTGTGCATCGGAAAGAGTGACGGGAAGACATCGAGACGGTCGAAGGAGGCTACCTGGTCCTCGCGCTGGAACTGGCCGTGAATCAGGACCGGGCGACGATCATCTTTTCCATGCTTCTTCTGCGCGGCATCGATCGCCGCAATCAGCAAATCCGATGCTGCTTCACCATTGGCATGCGTCAGCAGCTGGATATTATTGGCGTAGCTCCAGTCGACCGCATCGACGACCTCTTCGGTACTGGCTGCCGCGTAACCGGCATAGCCCGGAGGATAGTCACCGACCGGCTTGTAATAGGGGCGATCGCGCCAGGCGGTAAAGCCCTGTGGCGAGCCGTCGATCGTGAGCTTGGCACCTGCGACGCGAAGCCGGTTCTCATAGTTATCAGACTGGTTCGCTGCGATGAAATCACGGTCGATGAGAACATCCGGGTAAGTCGCCACGTCGATCGGAAAGCCACCCTCGGCAGCGACTGCCTGCATGATCTTCACAGACCCGGGGGTCGACCTGCCCTCCTGCGCGGTCGTATAGCCAAAGCTCGCCCAGAGCTTTGCACCGGCGCGCGCCATCGCCTTCGCGCCATCAAGACCAACCCGTGTCATGAGTTTCATCACCGCAGGAAAGTGCGCTGTCTCCTCGAGCACGCCATTGGGTTCTCCATCCGGTCCCCGCCTGATAATGCCCCCGGCAGGATCCGGTGAATCCTTCGTGATGCCTGCGATCTCCAGTGCCTTCGAGTTGGCAACGCCGAAATGGCCCGACTGGTGAACAATATAGACCGGAATATCCGCAGAGATCTCGTCCAGCTCGTCGCGCGTCGGGTGACGATGCTCCGCCAAAGTCGCATTGTCGTAGCCGAACCCGATGATCAGGTTCACCTGCTCGACGATCTCGCGGTTCTTATCGACCCAGTCACTGATCATTTTCTGCATCGATGGAATATCCGTGACGACACCGTCAGGCGGAGCGAGCAGATTGGCTGACATCGCCTGGAGTCCTCCACCGAAGACATGGCCATGACTGTCGACAAAGCCCGGTATCAACGTGCGCCCCGCCAGATCGATAAGCTGCGTGTTATCACCCTGGTGAGCCATGATCTCCTCTTTCGAGCCCACCGCGACAATCTTCCCGCCTTTTTCAGCGACAGCCTCGGCTCGCATGGCCGCGTCATTCATGGTGATGACAGGACCGCCATGCCAGATCCGATCTGCTGCATCGGCGGCAAGAGCAATGGAGCCGGGAGCGGCAAAGAACAGGGTCAGAAAGGCAGAAGTAATGTGGCTGCGCATACGTCTCTCCGTGATGGAATTACGACAGGGTCGTGGTAAACATTTCCAATTTATAGCACAAGGATACCAGCGCCACCCCCCGCCCTGGAGCGAGTATCGGATGAGACCAGTAACACCTTGACGATTCACAAGAGTAGCAGCTGTCATGACTGCCCGGTACCTGCTATGTTTAGAGTATGAAGGGCGGGCTCAACAAACCTGCCACTTGTCGAACCATCACCAAGAAAAGGAGTACAAAATGATGCACTACAAACTACGAAAACTTGTCGGCATGGCGGCTATATCCGCGCTGTTTCTCGCGCCCGGGGCACTTGCCGAAGGGATGGATCACGGGACACTGGCAGCTGCTATCCGAAGCGCGGACTTACCCTGCAATCATGTCATCAGTGCCAGTCAGACTGCAGAGAACACCTGGAGTGTTCAGTGCAATGCAGGCACCTATGAAGTGACCCGGGATGAGGTCTCATCCTCCAAGGGGCATGCCGGTTTTCAGTGGACTGTCAGTCAGAGAACGATTATTGGACCCGGTAAGTAACCCTGAACGAGTCGTCATCCTCCCCAGAGGATGACGCTCCTCGCTGGAGTGTCATTTCCAATACCCGGCGCAACCAGTGCAATCCAGATAACTGATAAGTGATCCTGGACAGGGATGGTATGATGACACTGATCCAGCGCCAGGATATCCCTCCCGCCTCTCTCTACACACAAGCAATTATGCTCTAGAGGCGCACCGAGGCCATTGCCAGTATCAATGCCCCGAACATTCGATCAGGACGGCCTGGCTGGCCGCCTGCCCGGCAATGGCTGACACAGTCGCGGGGCTTCCCTCATCCAGCCTGAAATTGATACCCGACCGCTGCAGAAAGGCCTGTACGGCTTCTCCGCTGACTGCGACACCGGGAGCCTCGACGGTTTTCCCGCTGCGGCTGTCGACAAGCAGGCCAGATAGGATGCCGATGACACGTCCTGAACGATCGAGTACAGGCCCGCCGCTTGCCCCCTGATTCAGGCCCACCGAGAGACGCATCATTCCCGGCTGCAGTGTTGTCGCATTCAGCGAGACAATCTTTGCCGAGACAGCTTTCAATAAACCCTGGTTTACAACTTCTCCGGGGAATCCCGCGATAACGACAGGCTCCCCTGGTGCAGGCGGACCTTTCCGAAACTTTGCAGGAATTGCGGAAATGGATCTTTCAGGAACAATGATCGCGAGATCAAGCTTTTCGTCGTATTTTCCTGAGCGCGCCCGCAAAACAAATTCACCTTTGCGCAGCATCACCGTCTTGCATCCTTTGACGACGTGATAGCTCGTGAGAATATGCGAACGTTCATCGACGACGATGCCGGTACCTGTCGCGCCGGACGAGGGATGAGGCTTCTGACTTGCGGATTGCCGGTATGTTGAATGATTTCCGGTTGCTAAAGTGGATGTAACCGAGTCCGTGCAAGCGGTGACCAATCCGGAATGCAATGAAAAGAGCATGACCAGCAACAGGTGCATTGCTGTGGTCATGCGTATGAAGCCGCAGGAAGCGGCGGTCAGACCCTTTACAGGATCATTCAATCCGCTACCGGCTCCCAGGACATATCCGGATCGTAAACACTGATGGATTGAACAACTTTTTCTGTCTCTTCACCGAGGTCCTTGTCGAAAACAATGCCATCCTGGTTGACCATGAAGCTCATGATCCCGGAATTACCGTACTCTGCCGGATAGGCCACGACTGCGAAGCCGCCGACGGCGTTCCCTTGCTCTGCATACTGCATGGCTCCGCCAGAAGCGTGTTGACCCTGTTCACCAAGCATCCTGTAGTAATAGCCATGGTAGGGAACCGGGTTTCCATCCTTGCTCTTCTCGTAGCCTTCGGCCACAGCCTCCGAGATGAGTGGCCCCAGAGGGCTCTCTTCCTGACCGTCAGTTGCAGGCCAGAAGAGGCCATCCTTTTCTCCCTCGCTACTGCCCAGTCTCGTTGCATATTCCAGGACACTGTCACCATCCCTGTCGACTGCGTAATATTCACGCTGGGCGTCAACGATCTCCTGCAGCACGGCGATGGCATGAAGCTCGTTGCGTCCGATACGTCGCGCATAAAGTTCTTCGAGACCTGCATCCATATCGAAACGCCACTGGTCGTTTTCCTTCACGAGCGGAATGGCAAAAGGCCAGTCATCCTCGCCAATGACGAGAGTCGCGATGTTATCGATGCCCTCCTCCTGTTCGATACCGGCAGCGGTCACGGCGGCTTCGATAAAGTCTTCACGATCAGCCTCGTCGGCCACTGGGTCGCCCGAAGAGAGTTCATCGGCTTGTGGGCCCAGCACTGTTCTGAGAGCCTCCATCCCGGGATCTGCTGCAGCGTTGATCAATGCCTGGGCAGCTTCTTCTGGAGTCGCATAGCTGGCCTGTTCGGCCAGCGCCTGTGCTGATAGCAGCAATGCCGCCGAGGCGCCAAGAAGTCTGAAATAGTTAACCGGTGTGTTCATGGTCATAATCCTGTTTCCTGCTGTTTCAAGTCATGCTTTCAGTCAAGCAGCGTTTTAGCGACGGGCCCGGGCGGCTTTACGACCACCGCCACCGCCACTCCTCTTGACGCTCTTGGAGCCGCGGTTGCTCGAGGCACGTGCCTGTTTTGACTTGGAAGGCTTGAACGCACTCTTGTCACGGCTTTGCGGCTTCTTGACCTGGCGTGTAGCAGGCTTTGAGGCAGGTTTCTTGATCTCGCGCGTTGCCGGTTTTGCGGCAGGTTTGCTCTTTGGACGATCAAGTTTCACATCCCGCTTGGCGGGCTTCCTGGCGTCACGACTGGCCGGCTTTTTCACATCCCGCTGAGCGGGCTTCTTCACATCACGTTTAGCCGTCTGTTGGCGATCGCGCTGTGCCGGTTTCTTGATATCCCGGCTGGCGGGCTTCTTCAAATCCCGCGTACCGGGCTTTTTGTCACCGACACGGCCCCGTGCAACATCCCTGTCGACCGTGCCTTTGCGCAGATCACCGGAATACTTGGCCTTTGTCTTCTTGTTCTTGTAGTTGATCCTGCCGCGATGCTCGGGGTTGTGCTCCCACTTGCCGACGCGATTGCCACGGTTGATGTTGATATCACCGGTCGAGATGTCCACATTCCGGTCGATATTGACCGGACCCCGCCAGCCGTTGTTCCAGTAGCCCGGACTTCCCCAGTAACCGGGGCGCCCCCAGTAACCGCGACCGCCATACCAGATACCACAGCAGTAGTCGTTGTCATCCCACATGATGGCAGCGGTCAGCAGACCGCCGACAAGCGCACCGGCAAAAAAGGAGCCGCTGTCGTAGCTGGATGTCTCCTTGTAGACAGTCGGGTAGTAGGTTGACTGGACAGGTTGCGTATAAACAGTCGAGGGGTTGTAGGTGGGAACATAGACGACCTCCGGGTCTGCGGGCTGGACGATCACTGTCTCATCTTCCACCTTGACCTCCTGCTCCTCGGTCGACTCCAGGTTGCCCGCATCATAGGCCTCCATGCGCAAGCTCTGCACTGTCTCCAGGACTTCCTCTTCCTGACCGAGGTAGGCCTCGCCAAGATCCTGGGTCCAGCCAAGATCCTTGTTCATCATCTCAACTACGGAAGGAAAGAAGACCAGCGCCTGGACGCTGGGATCCCAGGGCTCCTCTGCCGCGGCGTTCGCAAGCGCCTCGCCTTCCAGATCGCTGTGCTCCGGAATCCAGCGGGCTGCCTGGACGATGTCAAGCGGATAGGTTGCGGCCATCAACAACTGGGCGAGCAGTGCATCGGGATAGAGCGCCACCGGGGCAAGCAGCTCCCTGATCTGTTCGGGTGGAAAACCTTCCACCTCCTGCTCTTCTGCGACCTGCTCTTCTTCAGCCCGGTCTGTCGCTGGTTCAGATGCCTCGGTCGTTTCCTGGCTCCCTTCCTCGGCCGACACAGCCATGCCGGGAAGGAATAACGCTGCCAGTAATCCGGATAGGCAAATCCACTTGAAGTAATTCATCAGCTCTCTCCTCATCTGATGGCATTCAGATTCTTGTTCTGTCCCGGGCATCATAACCCTTTTGTCCAAAAAGGCGACAGGGGGGATGGTTCCGTCATGCAATGACTGACTCTGTCAGTCAGCCTTGTGCTCGTGGATAAAAACGTCTCGTTCTCGTTCCGGGGAATCACCTTCCTCTGCGAATACCCCTGGCAAGTAAGACGGGAAGCTTGCGGCAATGCATATGCCCGCAAGTCTGTTTATTGTCATTGCCATCGTCTTTTCTACAGAGAGTGAAAAGTGAAAGATCCCAGATGCTTTACAGTGATTGACATCTAGTCGTTCAGTTTGCGCACCTTATCGACCTTGGAATCACTGTCGGTGCGCTTTTCGAGCATACCTTCCTCTTCGATTCCTGCGGCTCGCTTGGCAGAATCCTTGGCAGCTTCTTCAGGACTGCATCGTCCTCCCACACCGATCGTGCTCTTGGCCACGGCGCTCTTTGCTGCTTTTTCTGCCGTACAATCCGGGTCGAGCGGACCAGCGATAGCAGTTGCAGTCATGAAAACAAGAGAGGGTGTCAGAATGAATTTAAACATGGAATTTTCTCCCTCTGTCAGTAATCAGGGTTGATACCAGATTGGCGAGGTCCATGCCCGCTCCTGTATAGAGGCGGGCACATCTTCAAGCAGAGGCAGGCCATTTCTGACCGCTTCATAAGTCGTCCATCGTGGTGTCGGAATCTCAATCACCCGGACGTAATAGACGGCCGGTCTCGACGGGTCGAAGTCGTCGTCCGTCCAGTGACCGGTCAACTCGGTCGCACCGATGTCGTTGGTGTAAGTCGCCGTGGCAAGATCAACCGTGCTGCCTACCGGCGGAATGCGTCCTTTCGTATCGGGTGCGCGCCCGTCCGACACTGCAACGTCGACAATCCTCTCCTGCGGCTCGCCACTCTCGTCGACCCATCCCTTGATGATCTGAATGCGGTCGAGATTGGCGCCCGCCGGGTCTTTCATTGCGTAGACGTTGAAGCTCGGCGCGTTTTGTAACGCGCTCAGCGCACCGCCCATCGGGACACCGTTTGCATAACCATCGAGCACCAATCGCACCGGATCATCCGTGGCGACGAGACCGGGGCCACCGAAGAATCGCGGCTTGATACGTGGACCAGAGGTCACGAAGGTCTCACGAGCGTGCATGGCGTCAAAGATCGCGCCCCGGGTGTTTTTGGGCGCCCATACGCCGGCGAGAGAGCCAGGATTGGATTCAGCTCCCTTGACCCAGCCGTCGATCTCGCCCTCCCGGCGCTCTGCCACCGTCCCGTCGGCGACGCCGTGGCTGCCATTGTAGGTCGCCTCGTTAACGTCGCCCGGGTTGCCGTTGTGATTGTCGGTACCACCGATAAAGCCAAGCTTGTAAGGATTCATGCCGAGCCTGGTTTCGTAGTCGAGTCCCTTCGTCACGGCCCAGCGCACGAAGTTCTGCTTCCGGTAGGTTCGGTCGCTGAAGGTCTGGAGGCTTTCGGCGTTCTCGAAATTGGCAAACTCGTCGTTCGGCCAGAGCGACGCGACGACCTCGGAGTTGCCCTTGATCTGCATCATCTCGATCAACGGCTCCCACTTTGCGCGCGTCTCGGCGTACTCCTTTGTCAGCGGTTTGCCGGAATTGTCCACCGGCTCGAACATCATCCCCTTGCTGCCATTGGAGTTGTGCGGAATTGCCAGAAGTGTGGAACCGTTTGCCTCCTGCTCGGCCATCCAGGCCCAGAGCTCCTCCTCGTTCGTTGTATCCAGGGCGCTGAGCGGCAAGTCGGGTACGACGGTGTCCCGGAAGATGACGTTGCGGTGCATGTTCCCTGCGTTCGGCGCCGAGGTCCATTCGAAAGCGACGAGCGAGGTGAAGACACCGGGCTCGTAATGCGCCTCGGCCGCTGCCACGATGATGTCTCTCCAGGCGGTTTTTGTCGTCTCGGGGCCTGCGTAGAACGGCGGGTGTTCCGGAGTGCCCGACCGCATGTTGTTGACGACGTATTTCAGGAACCATGCGCGCTGTTGATCGACGTCTCTCAGGCCACGCAGTTCCGCGAGCGCTTCCTGGTTATGGCCGGGGGCGCCCGGGATCTGTGTCGACAGCATCTCCCCAAGGAACTCGGCATGGTCGGAGACAGCAACGAAATCGAGTGGCCGTCCGATATTGTGCAGCACGTTGTTGACCGAGACGTCTTCGCCCCTGGCGAAACGGTAGGCGTCAAACGGGGTCAGACGCGCGCCGCCGATATAGGCGTCGAGCGAAAAGGAGGTATGGACGTGGGTTTCTCCAAAATAGGCCTCTTTCAGCGGGTTCTCCTTGATGGCAGCCTCACGCTCGGTTGTCGAGTCCGCACCGGCTGCATGGGAGAACAACGCCGCAATGGCGGAAACAAGTATCTTCCGGGTGAGGTCATGTTTCACCATCTGGATCTCCTTCTCTCTGTTCTCAGGGCTGTTCGGCCGCATACCAGATCGGCGACGTATAGGCACGTTCCTGTGCTTTCAGCGGTATTTCCTTCGGTAGATCGAGTTTGAACTTGACGCGGTCATAGGCTGTCCAGCGTGGTGTCGGAATCTCAATGACGCGGGCGTAATAGAACGCCTTCAGAACAGGGTCGAAATCCGGGTCGGTCCAGACCGTGCCAAGTTCCGGCGCGCCGATGGTATTGGTCCAGCTCGGGATCGACAGGTCCACCGTGTCGCCGACCGGCGGAAGCTTGCCGTTATCATCGATTTTGCGGCCACCCGACCAGGCCACATCATAGACCCTCTCCTGCGCCTTGCCGTCTGCATCCAGCCAACCCTTGATGATCTGGATACGGTCTAGGTTCGCACCCATGGGATCACGCATGGCATACACGAGAAAGGTCGGCGCCTTGCCGCTCGGCGCCATCTGCAGGTCACTGCCCATGGGCACACCACCAGTATAGCCAAGAAGTGCAAGGTCGCGACGCTTCGCATCGTCTGCGGTGAAATCGAAACCGCCAAAAAAGCGGACACGGATGCGCGGACCCGTAGTGGCATATACCTCGCGCCTCTCCATGCTATCGAAGATCGCATCGCGCGTATTTTCGCTCGCCCAGATCGCAGTCAGGCCGGCCGTGATGTACTGGTAGCTATTGAGCTGCGCGCCGTTCTCCTTGTTCTCCTTGGAGACATGGTTAGCGCGATGCGGATTGGGCTCGTATTGCTTGAACTTGCCAAAGAAATTGTCGTTGTCCGCTGTGGTCAGGCCGACATGGTTGTCGCTGGCGCCGACCATGCCGAATTTGAACGGGTTGACGCCGAGTCTGGCTTCGAGCTCCAGGCCGCGTTTCAGTCCGGAGCGCGCATATTCGCCTGGCAGCATGTCCGCTCTCTTTTTCACGCTGAGGTCGAGGTTGCCCATGTCCCAGGTTTCGAAATCGGCAAACTCGTCTTCCGATGACAGCAGCGGGTGCGCCTCGCCGTCGCCCTTGTTCTGCGTGACCTCATAGAGGCGTTCCCACTTCTGTCGCGCTTCTGCGTATTCACGATCGAGTAGCTTGCCGCCATCGAAATCATCCTGCAAGGCGAACATCATGCCATTCGAAAGGTTACCGTTGTGCGGGATGGCGATCACGTCTCCGCCCGTCTTGTCCTCGTAGCCCTGCATCCAGCGCCAGAGATCGCGCGGGTCAGGGCTGCCGACAGGAGGGGTCGTTGTGTAGGGCTCCACCTGTCCAGCGCGGGACGGGCCGTCACGGAAGATCACGTTGCGGTGCAGGTTATTGCCAGTAACGAGCGAGGTCCACTCGAAGGCGATAAAGGTCGTGAAATGGTGCGGCTCGTTGAATTCTTCGGCAGCATCGATGAGATCGTCCCATACCCGCCGGTATGCCGGGTTGCCAGGCTGGTAGTTCATGACCGCCGGAACCTTGCCCTGCGAAAACATCCCGGTCAGGCGAAATGCAGCGTCTGCCGCATGCTGACCACCCTTGTTGAACGCCTCGTGGAACTCCTTGCCGACGGGGTCGGCAAGGATCCCGGGGGTCCCCTTGATGATGTCAGTGATTGCGCCCATGCCGTCGGAATGATCGGTGATCATGTAGAAATCCAGTGGGCGGCTGAGCTTGACCGGCTGGCCACTGTTGGAGACAACCTGCTCGCCGCGCGCGAAGCGGTAGGCATCGCGTGGCCCCAGCGTGGTACCGCCCCCCGCTGCATCGGCCGAGATCCGGGTATGCACGTGCGTATCACCAAAGTAGACGTCGGTGGGAAACCCCCTGTCGGCATGGGGCGAGTAGGGGCGTCCTTCGAATGCACTGGCTACTGCCCCGTCATTATCCATGGCATGAACGGACATGGCGGCAAGGAGTGATATTGCCATAACACTCAATGAGGGTTTACTCTTCATGGACACTGGCTCCTCCCGCAGTTGTAGGCCTGAAACAGATCATTCCATTCTATGGTTGCAACCGCCATGTCAGATATGCATTTATCGAAAAAAAAACGACAGGAAGAAGTCTGAATGACTTCAGAAGCTGACAACGCCGGTCCATGCACCATCCGCGGTTCCTATAGCGTGGATGACATGGTCAGATTTGCTGCTGAATCCGTTCCCTGGGAGATCCTTGTCAAGCCGCTCGATGGCAAACCCTTCTTCAATTGGAAAGAGTACCTCTGCACGCCAAATATCACCCTCTACCGGGAACGTTTCGAATCGGCGATCAAGGTGTGCGGGCTGTCACCTTCAGATTCATTCGTCTTCAGCCTCCCGATATCTCGTGGCACTAAACTGAAGTACTGGGACAGGGAAGAGATCACCCACATGTTTCCTGTCTCGTTGCCGGACGCGGCAGATGCGGTTTTCGACAAGGGCCAGGAACATCTCATGGTGATAATCAAGCTGCAATTCCTGAAAGAGGTCCTTACGGATGAGACGTATGACGATCTCGTGAAAATCACCGCCAACCACTGGATGTCATGCGCGGACGAGAGGTTACGTTCGCTCGCCACCCGGCTCGTAAACATTCTCGACGAAACCGCCGCTCACCAGGAAATCCTTGCCAGTGAAACAGCGATGCGCACCCTCGAACTCGAACTGGCAGAAACCCTTTCCATGGTCGTTGGCATGCAGTACCAGTCCCGTTATCGCCCGCGGATAACGCAGAGCAGACTTGGCCTCAAAAGAGCACTGGGTCTTCTCCTCGACGAGAACTGCGGCCACCGATCCATTCCGGATCTTTGCCAGGAGGCCAGGATCAGCCAGCGAAGTCTTGAGTACGCCTTCAGAGACACCCTCGGCATGACACCACTGGCCTTCCAGAGATTAAGAAGACTCTATCGTGCCAGAGAGGCCCTGCAGAGCGCCGGGATGTCACAGACCCGGGTATCCGAAATCGCCTTGCAAAGCGGTTTCTACGAACTGGGACGTTTTTCCGGATACTACCGCGAAGTCTTCGGCGAGTTGCCCTCGCAGACCCTGCGAGCTTCCCGGGGAACGCCTGAAACCTGCAGGAACCCGCTTCTCTATCACGAGCTTGCAGTGACCCAGTAGACACTGCCGCAAACGCACTCGCCCACACCGTCGCCGCCCCCTGTCCTGGGGAAACAGAGACCCTGCTGTCAGCAGGAAAGGAAGGTAAAGTAGTCAGGCTGCCCGGGCTGCAGTGAAGAGGTTGTAGAAGTTATCGCGCGTAATCCGGGCCAGTTCATCGGCCTGTATTCCACGCAGTTCAGCGATGGTTTCCGCCACGCGACTGACGTATTTGGGCTCATTGGGTTTGCCACGATAAGGTGTCGGGGCAAGGTAGGGCGAGTCCGTTTCGATGAGCATGCGCTCGAGGGGCACTCTCATCGCCACGTCACGCAACTCTTCGGCATTTTTGAATGTCACGATGCCCGAGAAAGAGATGTAGAAACCCAGCTCCATCGCCTGCTGCGCCATCTCCCATGTCTCCGTGAAGCAGTGCATGACGCCGCCTGCCTGTTCGGCCTCTTCCTCGCGGAGAATGGCAATGGTGTCCTCGCGCGCATCTCGCGTATGGATGATTAGCGGTTTGCCACAGGCATTGGCCGCACGGATATGGGTGCGGAAGCGTTCGCGTTGCCAGTCACAGGATTCCCTGTGCGAGCGAAAGTAATCGAGCCCGGTCTCTCCAATGGCGACATTCCGGGGATGCGCAGCGAGCTCTATGAGTTCTTCAACCGTCGGCTCGCGCCTGTCATGGTCATTCGGGTGCACGCCGACCGAGACAGAAATGCCCGGATGATCGTCAACGAGTTCCATCATGGCCGGATAACTTTCAAGGTCGATGCTCACGCAGAGCATGTGTTCGACGCCTTCAGCTTTTGCAGCCGCAAGCATGGCGTCGAAACTGTTGTCGTAAGCAGAGAGATCCACCCTGTCGAGGTGGCAGTGGGAATCAACGAGATGCATCGCTCGAAGGGCTACATCGTGAAGGTCGGTACATCCGAGTCGATGATACCTTCGAGCAGGCCCTCGATCTTGTTGCGGGTACGCCCCTTGTCCTGGTCGCTGAACTGCACCCCGATTCCCGGCACACGGTTACCCACAGCGGCGCGCGGAGTGATCCAGACGATCTTGCCGGCGACCGGGTGGCGCTCGGTATCGTCGGGAAGTGTGATCAGCATGAAGACTTCATCACCGACCTTGTAATCCTCGGTGGTCTTGATGAAGACACCACCGTTCTCGATAAAGGACATGTAGCCCTGGTGAAGCTGATCGACCGTTTCGAAACGGACATTCAGCATCTTCTGGCCGACACTGCCTTCATTCATTTTCCTGACTCCGTGTAGCTGATCAACAAGGATTCTAGCTGCAACTGGTAATTGAGGTTGCGCTTGTCGAGACCCTGCCCCAGATTGGTGATATTTGCGAGTAATGACACAAGTTTTACTGAATCGGGCAGCCGTGGCAAGCCGGATATCATCCGCATCAGTTCAGTGTCGTGCATGGCTGCAGCCCCGGCTTGCGCATGGCGCAAGAGATCCAGGGTCCAGTGGTAGAGCCATTCGAGCAGTTGGCCGCTATCGACCTGGCACCAGGAGACAGCAAGGGAGGCCGGCCGCTGCTGCCCCTTGAGCAATCCTGCGAAGGATGCCTGCAAATCCCTGTATGTTTCCTCCTGCCCTTCCTCGGCAAAACGCAGGGCACGCAACGGCAGGTTGTTGCTGCATGCCAGAAGCCGTTTCCAGTCAGCACTGGAATCCTGCTGCTGCAACCATGCCAGCGTCTCCTCTTCCCGAGGCCCGGGAAAGGCGACTTTCTGGCAACGGGAACGGATCGTTGCCGACAACTGTGCCGGACGGTCAGAGACAAGCAGCAGATGGTTTTCCGGTGCCGGCTCTTCGAGGGTTTTCAAGAGGCTGTTGGACGCGGAGAGGTTCATGGCGTCGGCCGGAGAGACGATGCAAACTCGACAGGCAGCGATCTGGGGAGTCAGCGTCGCTTCCTCGATGTAGGCACGAACCATGTCGACCCTGATCGCCTTCCCCGGTTCCTCTGGCATCACCTCGACGAGGTCAGGGTGGTTTCCTGCCTCGAGCAATCTGCAGGAGTGACACTCACCGCAGGGATATTCACCGCCTGCCGAGCAGAGCAGCGATTCGGCGAGTTGCCTCGCGAACTGACGCTTGCCGGTTTCTGCCTCACCATAAAGCAGCATGGCATGGGGCATGCGCTGCTGGCTGCGATACTGGTACAGAAGCTGCCACTGCTCTTTCTGCCAGGGATAGATACCCTGCATCAGGACCCTCCCGTGAGAAATGGCGTCAAAGTATTAGTGATCTGCTCTTGCACAAGGTCGAGCTCCAGCGATGCATCGATAACCTTGACGCGTTCTGGCTGTTGATGCGCAATCTGCAGATAGGCCTCACGAACGCGCTGGAAGAACTCGAGCTTCTGCCGCTCGAAACGGTCCGGCTCGGAGCGTTTCGCTGCGCGCGCGAGCCCGGTCTCGACCGGAAGATCGAGTAGCAGCGTCAGGTCTGGCCGCCGATTCTCCTGGACAAGATTCTCGAGCGTTGCAATGGCAGATGTGTCGAGCTGGCGGCCACCGCCCTGGTAGGCGTAGGTCGCATCGGTAAACCTGTCACAGATAACCCACTTCCCGGCCTCGAGGGCCGGCAGGATCTTGCCGTGCAAGTGCTCGGCACGCGCAGCGAACATCAGCAGCAACTCGGTGAGGTCATGCATGCCGTCATGCCTGTGCCCGAGAAGCAGTTCACGCAACTCCTCGCCAAGCGGCGTGCCGCCGGGTTCACGTGTCAGCAGTACATCGTGACCATGGCTACGCAGAAGGTTCTCGGCAAAGGCGATGTTGCTGCTCTTGCCAGCCCCCTCGATACCCTCGACTGTGATGAACAGGGTTTTCAATTCTTTTTCCGGTTCTGCAGGTATTGCTTGACCGCCCGGTTGTGTTCCTGGAGCGTCCTGGAGAAGGTATGGCCGCCGTTGCCGTCAGCAACGAAATAGAGCGTATCACCCGCGGCCGGGTTCAGTGCCGCGTTGATGGACTCGCGCCCCGGAAGGCAGATGGGCGTGGGTGTCAATCCGGGGCGGGTGTAGGTGTTGTAAGGGGTATCGGTCGTGAGGTCCTTCTTGCGGATGTTGCCGTCATATGCGTCACCCATGCCATAGATGACGGTCGGATCTGTTTGCAGCAGCATGCCTTTCTGCAGGCGCCGGATGAAGACACCGGCAACGGCATGCCTCTCCTCGGGTAGGCCCGTCTCTTTCTCGATGATTGAGGCCAGTGTCAGTGCTTCGTAAGGAGTCTTCAGGGGAATGTCCTCACTGCGATTCTCCCACTCCTCGGCAAGGACTCTCTGCATCCGCTCATAAGAGCGTTTCAGAAAATCGACATCCGTGGTACCTCGCGGGAAGAGATAGGTATCCGGAAAAAATCGGCCCTCAGGGTATTGCCCCTGGTAACCGAGCTCTTGCATTAACTGCTCGGTACTGAGACTTACCGGCAGAGTCTGGACCAGCATCGGGTGGTTTCGCACCGCGTCGAGCGCCTGCTCGAAATTCCAGCCTTCGATAAGCGTCAGTGAATACTCGATGACCTTGCCGCGCACGAGCCGTTCCAGCAGCATCTCCGGCGTGGTCCCCGCCGGTATCAGGTACTCGCCGGCCTTGATCTTGTTAGAGACCCCCAGGTCTTTCGCCAGCGCGCGCAGGTAGAGCGGCTGCCGCAGTATGCCCTTGCTCTCGAGGTCATTGGCGACAGCGGTCAGTGAAGTCCCCGGCCTGACCTGGTAGTTGAACCCCTCACCCGAAATCTGGAGCGGGGTCGTACGAAATCGCTGGTAGTCCTGCCAGAGCCAGTACCCGGCTGCCGCGAGTACGACGACCAGCAGTAAAAATGCGACGAAAACGCCACCGCCCTGGGATTGCCTGGAGGTATAAATCATTCTGCCCTGAGTAAATTGTCGATCGCGGCACTTATTTCATCTGGGACCGCATGAATATCAAACTGGTTCCCGTTGCATTCGCTGACCGGAACCAGACCGGTTGCGTTGGTCAGGAAAACCGCCTCTGCCTCTTCAAGCACGTCCGCTTTCTCCCTGACAATGTTTACGGACAAGCCGGCACGACTGGCAACATCAAGCACGAACTCGCGCATCACGCCGGAGACACCGGAGTGCTGCAGATCCGGAGTAAAGAGTTCGCCCCGGGCAGACCAGAAAAGGTTGCTCATGATGCCCTCTACAAGAAATCCATCCGCATCACGAACGACTCCCTCGCCGCAACCGGCAGCTGCAGCTTCACGGGCCGCCATGACCTGCTCGAGCCGGTTGAGCGTCTTCAGGCCTGCAAGCATCCCGCCTGTGGCAAGGCGGGTCCGGCAGAGGTGCACACATATTCCCCGGGGGGCATCATCAGCAGCCGGGGGCCATGGCCGCGTGTAGAGAAGACGTGTCGGTTCTCCCTCGCCGGGAAAGTATCCGCGCCCCTGCTGGCCACGTGTAATGATAATCTTCAGAATCCGGCGCCCTTGCCCGGTAAGGCTGCGCGCCTCCTCGAGCAACAGGGAGGTGTTTGGCGGGGTGATTCCAAGCACCTCGCATCCATGTTGAAGACGAGACATGTGGCGTTCCCACAGGGGCGCCTTGTCATCGATGAAGGCTATGGTCTCGAAAAGACCGTCACCGTATTGCAGACCACGGTCCAGAACAGGAAGGCATTCACTGTTCCGGCCATTGATCAGCAAGGTTTAGTCCTGAAAGCGTTTGAAAACGAGTGTGCCGTTGGTTCCACCGAAACCGAAAGAGTTCGAGAGTGCAACATCGATCTTCATTTCACGCGCACTGTTCGGCACGTAATCCAGATCGCATTCAGGGTCCGGATCGTCATGGTTGATTGTCGGCGGTGCGACCTGGTCCTGCACGGCAAGCGCGGAGAAGATGGCTTCAACACCACCAGCAGCGCCCAGCAGGTGTCCGATCATGGACTTGGTCGAGCTCACTGCAAGCTTGTAGGCATGATCGCCGAACGCGCCCTTGATCCCGTTTGTCTCCGCAAGATCACCTGCCGGAGTCGAGGTGCCATGTGCATTGATATAATCGACCTCTTCCTTGTTGATACCGGCGTCCATCAACGCAAGTTCCATGCAACGACCGGCACCCTGTCCGTTCGGTGACGGCGAGGTCATGTGATAGGCATCGGAGTTCATTGCAACGCCGACGATCTCGGCATAGATTTTCGCGCCACGCGCCTTCGCATGCTCGAGCTCCTCGACCATCATGACACCGGCGCCATCGCCTAGAACGAAGCCGTCACGACCACTGTCCCACGGACGGCTGGCAAGCTCCGGTTCCTCGTTACGCGTCGAGAGCGCGCGCGCAGCGGCAAATCCACCGATACCAATCGGGGTGGTGGCATATTCGGCGCCACCGGCGAGCATGGCATCTACGGTACCGAACTGGATCATGCGAACAGCATCGGCAATATTGTGCGCACCTGTACTGCAGGCCGAGACGATCGAGATGTTGGGTCCCTTGTAACCATGCATGATCGAGAGGTTGCCAGCCACCATGTTGATGATTGCTGAAGGAACAAAGAACGGCGAGATCTTGCGCGGCCCCTTCTTGAGGAAAGCATCGTAGTTGTTCTCGATGGTGTAGATGCCGCCAATTCCGGCACCGATGGCAACACCGATGCGCTCTGCGTTCTCGTCGGTCGTCTCGAGACCCGAATCGCGAATGGCCTGGATACCCGCTGCCATGCCGTAGTGGATGAAGGGGTCCATCTTGCGCGCATCTTTCTGCGAGATGTATTCAGTGATATCGAAGTCAACGATGGTACCGCCGAAGCGCACACTGAACTCGGAGATGTCGAAATGCGTGATCGGACGGATGCCGCTCTTGCCCGCGAGAATGGCTTCCCAGGTTGTGCTGACATCGTTCCCTAGCGGTGTCACGAGCCCCAGGCCGGTGACGACTACCCTGCGATTGGACATGCTGAATGCACCTCAGGAAATGGTTATTGCAGTAACGTGGCTGGCAACTGATAAGCGAAAAGCCGCTGATCCGGGAGAAACAGCGGCTTTGGAATGATCAGTCGTCGAGGATCAACCCGCGTTGGCGTTGATATAGTCGATCGCTTGCTGAACTGTGGTGATGTTTTCAGCCTGATCATCGGGAATTTCAGTCTCGAATTCTTCTTCCAGAGCCATGACAAGCTCGACAGTGTCGAGTGAATCAGCGCCGAGATCGTCTACGAAGGAAGCATCCAGCGTCACTTCTTCTTCTTTTACACCAAGCTGATCGACAACGATCTTGCGTACGCGTTCTTCAATGCTCATTTGTTGTAGTCCTCTGTGGGGATAGAAACGAAATTTATTAGTGTAGTTGCGACATTGTATTGGGATTTCCGCGTGCGTCAATGCAGGGTTTACCCTAATTCAAAATCACTGTTAACTCATATACATACCGCCGTTCACATGCAGGGTCTCCCCCGTCACATATGCAGCGCCGTCAGATGCCAGGAACGCCACGACGGCAGCAATCTCTGCGGGTTGGCCAAGGCGTGCAAGCGGGATCGCAGACAGCAGTGCCTGTCTCTGCTCCTCGGGCAATTCGCGCGTCATGTCCGTATCGATAAAACCTGGCGCAACAGAGTTGACCGTAATGCCACGACTGCCGACCTCCTGCGCCAGCGACTTGGTGAAGCCGAAAATCCCGGCCTTTGCAGCTGCATAGTTGGTCTGCCCGGCGTTGCCTGAAGCACCGACGACCGAGGCGATGTTGATGATGCGGCCGAATTTCGCCTTCATCATCCCGCGCAGGCAAGCCTTGGAGACCCGGTAAACCGATGTGAGGTTGGTATCCATGATTGCCTGCCACTCATCTTCTTTCATGCGCATCAGCAGGTTGTCACGCGTGATCCCGGCATTGTTGACGAGAATGGTTGGAGTTCCGTATTTGTCGCCAATCGCCTTGAGGACAGCAGCGACCGATTCCGGATCAGTCACATCAAGCTTCATTCCCTCTCCCTGGACACCCTTCTCACCAAAATGTGCGGAGATGGCTTCGGCGCCTCCGTCCGAAGTTGCCGTTCCGATGACGACACAGCCATCTGCGCCGAGAGCATCGGCGATTGCCTGTCCGATACCACGGCTTGCGCCCGTGACCAGTGCGATACGTTGCTCACCCATTGA
>JASFPB010000005.1:0-23145 GCA_050116235.1 Chromatiales bacterium
AAACCGGCCACCATGCGTGACCAGCATACCTTCGGCACCACCTTCGGGGATCTTCACTTCGGCCTTGATGTTATACGACGAGGCCAGAACATTTGGCGCGTTGCCATTCGGCGTTCCCGTCACTTTTCCGGCATAAGTGAAGACGGTACGGCCTGCAGAAAGATTTGGCCTTGGCAGAATTGAACGGGTGAAGGTGGTGGAATCCATTGGCAACACCTGGTTTTTTTCCGCTTCCGTCCAGAAGAGTTTTTCCAGTTCCTCGACCTTCTCGGGATACTGGGCAGACACGTCGTTGAACTGTGTCCAGTCCTTGCTGAGATCATAGAGTTCCCATGGCCAGGATGCAGGACTCTTGTCAGCCTTTCCGCTGTTGTCCCAGGGCAAACGCACGACTTTGGTGCTGAGCATCCAGCCATCGTGGTAAATGGCGTGATCGCCGATCATTTCGAAATACTGGGTCTTGCGGGTCGATGGTGCATCTGCATTCTTCTCATCAAACGTATACATCATGCTCATGCCGTCCATGGGGTTCTGTTCGATTCCGTCAACAACCTCCGGAAGTGGAATACCTGTTGCTTCAAGAATGGTCGGTGCAATGTCGATCACATGATGGAACTGGTGTCGGATGCCTCCCTTGTCCTTGATCACCTTCGGCCAGGAGATGGCCATGCCCTGCTTGGTACCTCCAAAGTGCGAGCTCACCATCTTCGTCCATTTGAAAGGTGTGCCAAAGGCCCATGTCCAGCCAATTGACATGTGCGGATAGGTCTGGTCCGACCCCCAGACGTCGTAGTACTTCATCTGCGCTTCGACAGGCAGATGAACACCCTGTACCGCTGCGACTTCGTTCGGCGTGCCGGTCGGTCCGCCTTCCGAACTGGTGCCGTTATCACCCGAAATATAGATGATCAGTGTATTGTCGAGCCTGCCCAGGTCTTCAACCGTCTGAATGACACGACCAATCTCATGGTCGGTATAGGCCACGTAGGCAGCGAAAACATCCGCCTGCCTGATGAAGAGTTTTTTCTCGGTGTCGTTGAGCTGATCCCATTTCTTGATGAGGTGCCCGGGCCACGGCGTCAGCTTTGCATCCTCGGGGATGACTCCGAGCTTCTTCTGGTTCGCGAAGATGGTTTCACGCAGCTTGTTCCATCCCTCGTCAAAGAGTTTCATCTCGCTGATCTTTTCAATCCACTCAGGCGTGGGATGGTGCGGCGCATGGGTTGCGCCGGGCGCGTAATAAACAAAGAAAGGCTGATCCGGATTCAGGGCGTCAACAGTCTTCATGTGGTCAATAGCCTCATCCGCCATCGCCGTGATCAGATTGAAGTCGGGATCGTCATTGTAGGGTGTGATATAGGTCGTGTTGCGGACCAGGTTGCCCGGCTCCCACTGGCTTGTATCTCCCCCCATGAAGCCATAGAAGTGATCGAAACCCAGACCGATTGGCCACTGGTCATAGGGCCCGATCTTGCTGACCTGGAGATCCGGCGTATTGTGATTCTTGCCAAACCAGGACGTGACGTAGCCATGCCCCTTGAGGATCCTGGCAATGGTCGCATTGTCCTTGGTCATGATGGCGTTGTAACCGGGGTAGCCGGTAGACAACTCCGGTATCGACCCTGTTCCCATCCTGTGATGGTTTCGGCCAGTGATCAGCGCGGCACGTGTCGGCGAGCAGACGGATGTGGAATGGAAGTGGGTGTAGCGGAGACCATTCTCCGCTATTCGATCCAGGGCCGGCGTGGGTATAACGCCCCCGAAGGTGCCTGGCACACCGTAACCCGCATCATCGGTCATAATCAGCAGAATATTGGGCGCATCCTTCGGCGGCACGACGCGCGGTGGCCAGTAGGGTGTCGAATCAATCGCATTGCGTTCGATCTTGCCGCCGAAGGCCTTGTCAGGAGGTGGTGGTAGCTGCTTGCCGTCAATGGTTGTAGTCGCGCTCGCTGAGCCGGGCGTACCCGTGACCTCAACAGCCGAGACATTTCCGACAGAAAGAGTCATTACCGCCAGGATCAAGCATCGCCTCATCTGCGACATGGCATACGGGTAGTTATGGTTCATACCACTCCTCTTCGTTGCTTTTCGTAAAGAACCCCCCGTCCGGGCCACCCGGTTCACTTGCGGGATAATCCAGCGGAAGTAAAAGTTAATGTCATCTGACTTCCGGCTGTTATGCCTGGTCAGCTTGCTTTTCTGTATTGCAGTCTCTTCTTGTAAGATTGTATTTCGAGCTTACTGTTCGTTTTCAGGCTTCTCTATTGCAAGATTTGTCGATTTTCATCCGGCCCACTTGCCCTGAATCAGCGTCGACCCACCCGATTGACCGGCCCACCCGCATTGCGGCCGATTCCGACACGCCCCGCACCTGCGCCGGGCAGAACACCAACACCGGAAGCCGGCCCACCAGGACCGGCACCGGGGCGCACGCCGACACCCGGCGCACCTGCGCCGACTGTCGAACGCCTCGCAACACCTGCATAGCTGACAGGCGTAGCCGGGCGTCCCACGACAGCTTCTGCAGACTTAATGAAGATGGCATTGTCGTCATTGCTGAATTCACTGTTACATGTCCACACCATGAATCCAAGGACTGTAAGAAGAAGAGGTTTGCTGATGCGATCCTTCATTGTGCTCCTCCGCTTGCAGATGGAGGCAGCTCATCCAGCTCGAGGAGATCATCAGGACCGAGTTCTTCGGCACCGGCAGGAGCCACAAAGACAAAGGAGTCGTCTGGTATATCGATGCCTGTCTTCCATCCAGTTATCGTGACGCTGTACTGCGGTGCGTTGTTGATGGTCTTGCTGGTGACAACCATCTTGCATGGAGCGGGCTTGTCGCCAGCTTCGACCCAGATTTGCCAATCCGTATCAAAGTTGCGGAATGCAAGATGTTCGCACTCTCTCCAGCCAATGATACCGCGACCGATATGTTTTGCTTCAAGGACCCCTGCAGCAAGCTTTTCATAGGAGTTGGTGAGTAAGAGATCAGCTCCCGGTAACGCGACGCCATGCCCTGCCCTGAGCATCTCGATCAGTTCATCAACGGTGCCTTCTGCATCGATCTGTGCATAGCCGTTGATGCTCTTGCCATCGATAGACAGCGTCTTGCCGTCGAAGATCATCTCGACGTCGGAATAACCACCAGTCCGGTGTGCATGCAGCTTGTCAGGACGCTTCAGAAGAGCACTACCTGAATTAGTGAACTGGATCTTCTCCAGTCCCGGTGTGATGATCTCGATATCGCTGTCGAATGCGAGCTCGATTGTCTGCTGGCTGCCGACATAGTCCGACATTGCCTTGAGAATGCTCATGGCGTTGTCCTCATCAGCCAGGGACGGCGTACCCACTGCAAGACAACCAATTGCCAGCGTGGCACTGGCGAAATGTCGCATGAACCGGTATCGATCGGTCACTGTCGGTGATCCTGTTTCTCTCTCTTCCTGTTTCCTGCTATTGAACATGGCTAACCTCACGTGGATTCAATGTTCTGGTACTAAGTTGCGCGCAGCGATCAGTTTCTCTGGTCAATTGACATTCACCACGACATACCGGTCACCTGACGTCTGGTAATAGGTCGAACCGCACAGATAGAGTGAAGTCCCCTCTACAACGACCGTCTGGCAGCTTCCTGGCAGCGTATTGACATAGACCGACGTGGCATAGACAGCACGCCGTGTCGTCCGCCGGGCGACACCTGCGTAGCTGATGGGCGTCAGCGGCCTGCCGAACCGGGCTTCTGCGTCATGAATGGAAAACTTCAGATCGAAAGCGAGATCACCCGCCATACCTACAAGCACTATCGATGCCGCGACAAGCATCGTTCTCATCACTGACTTGATCATTTGCATCAACCTCGCACTGGCTGGGGAATTCCTGTTTCTTCTGGTTGCGAGTAAAGCAATTTGACGGCTCTTTGACTTGATATTTTCGGACTTTCATTTGATTATTTCGGACACGCATCCGGATAACTGATTCGGTACTGATGTCGATCAATCACGCAAAAGACGCCCGAAACCGTTCTACTGACGACCTCTACAAAGACGGGCTCGTTCGCATCGCTCCGCTTGTTGCCATTCCGGCACTACTCAGGGAGCATGGGTGTGATCCTGAAACTCTGTTTCAGCAGGCCGGTCTTTCGCTGGAACTCTGGAAGGATCCTGACACCGAAATCTCCTTTATCGCTGCCAGCAGGCTTCTGGAAGTCTCTGCGGCTGCAACCGGCTGTGACCATTTCGGTTTATTACTCGGCGAACGGGTCGAAATCGCCTCCATCGGGCTGCCGGGGTTGTTGCTGGGTTGCGCGCCCGATCCGGGGATTGCCATAGAAACACTTCGCGATCACCTGAATCTTCACGACAGCGGGGGACTGGTCACCTTCGAGACTGTGGACGAGATAGCCCGATTCGGATATGCCATTCTCCAGCCAGGCACGCGGGCGATCGACCAGATCTACGATCTTTCGATCGCCGTTGCCTGCAAGATCATGCGTGGACTCTGTGGTATTCAATGGTCTCCCACACAAGTCTCTCTCTCGAGGAAAAGACCTGGCGATATCAGGCCCTATACACACTTCTTCCAGGCACCCGTTGAGTTCGGGGCTGCTGCCAACAATTTCGAATTTCCTGCTTCCTGGTTGAACCATCCCAACGCCAGTGCCGACCCCCATCTCTTCAGATATCTGTCTGAATGCGTCGTTGAACTGCAGGCCAGGCATCACACGACATTCATCTCCAATCTGCAGCGGATCATGCTAAACGCCATTTTTCATCAGCGCTGCTCGGTGGAATATGTCGCCGGGATGCTCGGGATGCATCAACGTACCCTGAATCGGAGACTCGGTGAGATCAAGACAAGCTTCAGGCAGGAACTGGAAAAATTGCGTTTCGAACTGGCAAGACAGTTACTGGCCAATCAACAGCTTTCAATCAACGAGATTGCCTCTTTCCTCGACTATTCTGACCAGGCAGCTTTCAGCAGGGCGTTCAAACGCTGGTCCGGAGTTTCACCGTCAGACTGGCGCATCGGAAACTCATAAAAAAACTGGCAGGTCGCGGGGGGCAATCTGCCAGGAAAGCTACCGGGTCGGGTCCCCGGATTTTGAGGTGTGCGGGAGTCATAACCGCATGTAACAAGTGTATGGAGGCATAGCTGCCACGACGCGACAGTTCGCGCCAATGATTTGGCAGAACGCGCCAATTCCACAGGCAGCGAATCAAATCATCTCCCGATAATCACTCGTTCACGCATCCAGCCGGAATCCCGCACGACTGCAATGATGGCCAAATGCAGCGCATCTGTTTTTTCGGCATTTGTACAGCGTATGGAATGTGCGAGAATCAGAGGTGGTGCAAAGCCCCGGACCATTTCCCTGCTCCAGCCGGATACCTGGCGAAACAGGGCACAACAACAAACCAGATTCTTAACCCTGACCACCGGAAGACTAAACGTGGAAGTTGAACTGCTCGAGATTCGTGATTTTCTTGCCGACCACCCGCCATTTGATCAGCTCTCCGAGGAGACCCTGAACAAACTGATCCCGGAAATAACGATCCGCTACCTGCGGCGTGGTCGCGACTTTCCGCCAGCTGACGGTGATCTGAGCGCGCTCTACATCGTTCGGCAAGGCGCTGTCTCGCTTTACGACAAGCGGAAGAAACTCATCAGCAAGCTCAGCGAAGGCGATCTTCACAGCCAGCACTGCATCGTGACAGACAGCAAGGCCCACCAGGGCGAGGCGATGGAAGATACGCTGCTCTATACCCTGCCCTGCAACCTCATCGAGAAACTGCGCCAGGAATCCGCTGAGTTCCACAGTTTTTTCGAGAACAGGGATGGCAAGCGACTGAAGCAGGCCTTGTCGAGGATCTCGGGAGACACTCTCGGTACTTCCACGATGATGTCGACCAAAGTCAGGGACATCATCGATCGCACACCGGTCTGCATCGACCAGGAACGCACGATACGCGAAGCTGCCGTGAAAATGACCGAGGAACGTGTCTCTTCGCTGCTCGTCACCAGCGAGGGCACTCTCAGCGGCATTCTGACAGACAAGGACTTCCGCACCCGCTGCGTTGCTGCAGGCATCGATGGCGGACAGCCTGTGCGCGATATCATGTCATCCAGCATCAGCCATATCGATGGCAATGTCTCGGCATTCGATGCACTCATGACCATGACACAGGCGGGGTTCCACCACCTGCCGGTCATCGAGAACGGTGACCTCAAGGGCATGCTGACCGTCTCGGACCTCGTCCGCCAGGAAAGCACGAGTGCGGTCTATCTCGCAGGCCAGGTGCGCAAGGCCCGCAATCTCGATGAACTCATCGAGGCCAGTCGCAAGTTACCCGAGTTGCAGCTCTGTCTCGTGAATGCCGGTGGTACTGCCCAGCATGTCGGCAATGCCGTTACGGCGGTCACCGATGCCTTCACCTTGCGGCTCCTGCAACTGGCAGAAGCGAGGCTCGGTCCGCCGCCTGTTCCCTACGCCTGGGTTGCAGGCGGTTCCCAGGCGCGTATGGAGCAGTCTTCTCACTCCGACCAGGACAACGGCCTGATCATCTCGAATGAGATGAAGCCGGAAGACGACGAGTATTTCGAGGCACTCGCACGCTATGTCTGCGATGGACTCAACGCCTGCGGCTATGTCTACTGCCCCGGCAATGTCATGGCTACCAACCCGGAATGGCGCCAGACACAGAAAGTCTGGGAAGGATATTTCAACAAGTGGATCCAGACACCGGAGCCGATGGCGCTCATGCTCTCGAGCGTCTTTTTCGACCTGCGCATGGTGCACGGCGAGGCGGAACTGCTCGAGAGTATTCGCAAGAAGATGCTCAAGCAAACCCGCGAGAACGGCATCTTTCTCGCGTTCATGACGGGCAACGCACTCAAACATCGTCCGCCGCTCGGTTTTTTCCGTGATTTTGTCCTCGTGCACGACGGCGAGCACAACAACACACTGGACCTGAAACACACGGGTATCGTGCCGATTATCGACCTCGCGCGCATCTATTCGCTCGCGGAGGGAATCCCGCACATCAGGACCATCGACCGGCTGGTGCATGCAGGTGGAACTCCCTCGCTCAGCAGCGAGGGATCGGCAAACCTGCTCGATGCATTCGAATTTATCGGCACCCTTCGCATCCGGCACCAGGCCACGCAAATCCGCAATGGCGAGAAAGCCGACAACTTCATGCCACCTGAAAATCTCTCGAAGCTGGAACGTGAGCACCTCAAGGATGCCTTCCGTGTCATCAGCACCATGCAGGAGACGCTTGGCTCGCGTTATCAGGCCGGGCGCCTGGCCTGATGTTTGGCCGTTTCGTCACTGCAGAGAAGCGCCGTCAGCGGCTGCTCGAGAAAGCGCCGGAAGGACCCGTGCGTGACTACCTGGCCCATCCTTTTCCCGATGGGAAGCAGGAAATCCTCGACAGTGTCATCGTCTCCATGGATTTCGAAACGACGGGACTCGATACTCAAAAGGACGATATCCTCAGCATCGGCTACGTCGAATTGCAGCACGGCGCTATACAGCTTGCCAGCGCGACGCATATCTACCTGGAGGCACAACAGGCGATCCCCGAAGCCAGTGCAGTCATTCACCGCATCACCGACGACATGGCTGCAGATGCCGGCAAGCCGCTCAGCGAGATCATGACCGAGATGCTGGACTATCTGAAGGGCAAGGTGATCCTCGCCCATCACGCCGACATCGAGCGGACTTTCCTGCAGAAGGCTTGTGTTGAACTCTGGGGATTCGCGCCTGTTTTTCCGATGATCGATACGCTCGAACTCGCCAGGCAGTGGTTCGACCGGCGAAACATGCACTTCAGCCCTGGTGAATTGCGCTTGTTCAACCTGCGCGACCGCTATGGCCTCCCCCGATACCCGGCCCACAATGCGCTGACGGATGCGCTCTCGACAGCCGAGCTCTTCCTTGCACAGCTCGACTACATCGGTGACGCACACAAGCTGCGCCTTAAACAGTTCCTTGTCAGGGGGAAATAATCCCTTGCCGCTTTCGTCTGCCGGGTGCGGCCGCGGGCAGATTCTGTAAAATGAGGCGGCCGGGAGCCACCCGGAGTCGCTCCGCAATTTAATTTTATTTAATCATGCCAGCCCGCGCTGCTCCGGCTCGCGGGCATTAGATGGAGACTATAAGAATGACGCTGAAAGTTGGTGTTTTTGTCGATTCAGAAAATGTGCGCTACAACGGTGGTTACCACCTTCGCTACGATGTCCTCAGAACCTTTGCGGGTCGCAACGACCGACGGCTGATCCGCCTGAATACCTATGTCGCCTTCGACCAGGAACGGGCAAGCCAGGATCCCGAGTACGCGAAAAAATCCTTTCTCTACCAGCAGCAGGCGCGCCAGTTCGGCTGGAAGGTCAACCTCAAGAACGTCAGGCGTTTCACAAACGATGATGGCCAGACAACGATCAAGGCCAACACTGATCTGGATATCGCCGTTGACGCATTGACGCAGTCAGAGCATCTCGACGAGATCCTGCTGGTGACCGGCGACGGAGATTTCCAGCCCCTGGTGACTGCCCTCCAGAATCGCGGTTGCCGTGTTGAACTCATGGGCTTTGATAACGTCTCTCGCCAGCTACAGCGCCAGGTCGACCAGTACCATTCAGGGTTCCTCATTCCCAACCTGGTTCCAATCGCCTATGAGCCGAAGAACCAGTGGGGGCGTACAGGCTCCTGCGTGCGTGGCATCTGTGCCAAGTGGTTTCCGGACAAGGGTTACGGCTTTCTGGGTTTTCTCGATCGCATCGATGACAACAGCTGGATCACCAATGCACGACTCAAGGAATCACCCTGGAAAAGCGTCTTTTGCCACATTAACGAGGTCGCCAGTGATGTTACTGAAGACGACCTGGTGCAGGGCGACACTGTCCTTGAGTTCTACCTGCAGGAGAGTCCGCAGGAAGAGGATGGCCTCGTAGCGCAGAACGTGCGGCTGGTCCAGGCCTGATAGAGAGTGAGTGTTGCTCCGGTCTACTTGAGATAGAACCGCACCTTGCCGATCGACTCTTCCATCTCGACCTGCAGGGGAATACGTTTCTCATCCTGTGAGATCCAGAGGTAGAGGGTTGGCTGTCGTTTACCTTTCTTGGTTTCAACAATCGAGATTTTCCAGGCATCGCGATTCTTGCCGCGTACCTGGATCGTCTCACTCCCTGCCAGTTTGACATGATAGCTCATCTCATCCTTTCCATTGGTACCCGGAAAGCGCTGAGAAAAACCCTGCTTGAATGGCAGGAAGCGCGCGGTGTGAATCATGGCCCAGCGGTCGAGCGCATTTTTTTCAACAGCTGAAGTCTTGCGCTTGCGCACGGCCGGCACCTGCCCGCCATTGTGATCAGTCGAGACAAGCCTGGCCTCGGCTGAAGAGAGGGGCTCACCGCTTGACCAGAGCTCCAGATAAGTCGCCTTGCTGCCGTCTTTCGAAATGGTTACGAGCTTGTGGCGGTAGCCGTAGGGCTGGTACTCGGACTTGCTTTTCTTTTCACGCTTCTCGAAGGCAATTGTCTGTGGAGGATTCTCACGCAGAAAACTCTGGTAGAAAAAACGGGTCGGATAGAGCGACTCGAGCAGCTTGTGATTTTCCGAGGACATGCGAACCCTGGTATTCAGACAGCTGCCACGCCCGTAACAGGAATCGAGTTTGCGTGTCTCGATGCTGCCATCAGCGAGACTTGCCCAGCTGAACGCCGACAGGGCTCCCTTGAACTTGATCGTGTAGTTGAAGGTTTCTGCAGTCGCAAGGCTCGTCACCAGCAGCAGTACGATAGTCAGGATCGCTCGCATGTTGTTCCCGGTTGTTTGTCCAATTACACTCCAGTATGACAGATTCGCATTAAGGGAGTTCAGCCTTGGGCACTGCCTCGCCTGGAGACAAACTCGATATCCACCACGTCCATCTCGATGACCACAAACGCCTCAACAGCAGGATCCTGCGCGGATATGAAAGGCTCCGGGAGCATCCGGAAACACGCAAGACACATCTCTTTCACGGGCGTTATGAAAACATCTATCCAGCCCGCGCAGCGTTTCCGGAAATCGAGCCCCTGCTGAAGTGGATCCTGGAAAATTGTCGCAAAGTGCTGGGGCCGGACAAGGAGGAGCCCGGGATCGCTTTCTGGTTCAATGAAATGCATGCCGGGGACAGGACCACGCTGCACACCCACAATGACAACGATGAACTCCTCTCCGGCGTCTATTACATCGAGGTGCCAAACGCTTCCGGCGACATCATCTTCCACGCTGACGGGCAACAAGTCTCTTTCACACCCGCCGAGGGTGACCTATTTCTCTTCTCACCGGCATTGCCTCATGAAGTCGGGGAGAACCGCAGCCGTGAGATGCGGCTCTCTGTAGCCTTCAACGTCGGGATACGCGCGGCTGATGACGACGCTTGACATTCAGCGGCTTTCAATCAGAATTGGGCACCTTTACACCTTCGAAATGGACGAATAATGGCGGCATCACCTGAGGAATTGACTGTTACCTGGGAAGAGGATGGCATCGAGGTCATCAAGGAACTCGACAAACGCGTCCTGTCGAAAGGCGCCTGGACAACAATCCTGTTTCGTTACCAGGACTGGAATCGCAGCAAGGAAGAATACAGCGGCGACAAGTACACAATTCGTCGTTACCAGAAGCGCAACGGGCAGTACCAGCAGAAGTCGAAATTCAACATCTCGAGCAGGGACCAGGCGCAGCAGATCGTCGATGCCCTGAACGAGTGGCTCAAGGACTAGGCGATTGACTCATGGCCGGATGATCTCCGGCCACTCCTCCATCTCTGCGAGAATTTCCTCTTCTTCAGGCGTGAGGTCTCCCTGGTTGCGCAAGGCAGCAATCTCCTCTGCGTAATGCTGAATCGAGAGGCCGGCACCATCGACGCCCCGCTCCAGTCGCTCACGGCAAAACGCAGCCCACTGATCCTTTTCAGGTGGAGTAAGGCTTTCCGGCCAGTTTCTGGCCCGGTAGCGAAAATAGAGCGTCTTGAGACGTGCATCCCTGAAGATGGGTTCCCATGCAGCGAGGTCATCGGGGTTGCTGTTCCTGACACGCTCGCAAAGCTTTCGATCCGCATCCTGCAGAAAGCCGCCATAGAGCGCCATGTCAGCATCCCGGGGGCTCTCCACTCCATGCGTTTCACTGAAGACCTCCTCGAGCCTGGCAACAAGTCCAGTCTCTGACAGCAATCGCTGCCTGAAAGCTTCGGCCTGTTGCAAGTCGATCTGCCAGTGACTGGCAGCCTCCGCGGTCAGGGTTGCAACAGGTGCAACCGCGGGTGACTTGTTGATATGCAGGGTCTTCAGTGGCGGACGCTCCTCCCCCTCCTGCAACTCATCGCGCTTCGTGTAGAGTAACCTCCGGATGGTCTCGCTATCCTGCTCCAGCAGTGTAGCCGGATCATGACGTAAATCGTAGACAACGATGCCGTTACTGTTGGTCGGATGCCTGACGAGCGGAAGCACGGGAGCGATGGAACCAAGTTCGGCCGGATACATGCCACTGGCATGCAGCAGAATCTCGTGGTTATGCAAGTCGATTTGCTGCTGCACATTGCGCTTGATGCGCAGGTTGAAATAGTAGTCGAAAAGACGCGGCTGCCTCTCCCTGACAAGCCGCGCAATAGCGATGGTGGCATGCACATCGGCCAGGGCATCGTGTGCGTCCTCGTGGGCGATACCGTTAGCCACCGTCAACTGGTCGAGGCGAAAACTCGCGACACCCGGTTGCCCCTCTCTCTCGGGCCAGTTGATTCCCTCGGGACGCAGCGCATGGGTCAGCCGCAGCAGGTCGAGAATATCCCAGCGGCTGTTGCCGTTCTGCCACTCGCGGGCGTAGGGATCGAAGAAGTTGCGATAGAAACCGAAACGGGTCACCTCGTCATCGAAACGGATGCTGTTATAGCCAACACCACATGTCCCGGGCTTTGCGAGCTGTTCGTGTATCGCGGCAAAAAAATCGGCCTCGCATACTCCCCGCCCATCGATCTGCTGTGGTGTCATGCGCGTTACGAGCGCAGACATCGGGTGCGGAAGGTAATCCCTCGGCGGCTTGCAGTAAAGCATGACCGGTTCGTCGATGATATTGAGTTCGAGATCGGTCCTGATCCCTGCAAACTGTGATGGCCGGTCATAGCGAGGATCGACACCCCAGGTTTCGTAGTCGTGCCAGAACAGACTGATTGACGGCATGGTATAGTTTTAAAGCTTATGGAGACGTTTGAGCTTAACTGATGGCGCTTGCGAAAACACCCTTGATCGCGGCGGTCCTGCGCTTCGCAGATGGCCTGAAATTCAAACAGCTGTTCCTTATCACTGCCGCACTCTTCCTCATCAATCTGCTGATCCCGGATCCGATTCCATTCCTCGATGAGCTGCTTCTGGGATTGCTGACGCTGATGTTCGCATCCTGGAAAAAAAACGGCAGACAAAAGGCCCCACCCTCAGATCCATCCATCATCGAGGGCGAGGTCGTCAGGAAAGAGAAATCGACAGACACCCGTACATAAAAAAAACCGCGGCAGTTGCCGCGGTTTTTTTATAGAGGAAAGGCTGCTCAGACCTTTTCCTTGATACGTGCCGATTTACCTGAACGCTCGCGCAGGTAATAGAGCTTCGCACGACGCACGTCGCCACGACGCTTGACCTGGATTTCCGCGACGCTGGGGCTATAGGTCTGGAAGACCCGCTCAACACCCTCGCCATGGGAGATCTTGCGTACGGTGAATGCCGAGTTCAGGCCGCGGTTGCGCTTCGCGATGACAACACCTTCGAAAGCCTGGAGACGCTCGCGCTCGCCCTCCTTGACTTTGACCTGCACCACGACGGTATCACCCGGACCGAAGTCAGGGATGTCACGTCCCATCTGTTCCGCTTCAAGTTGTTCAATGATGTTGCTCATCTCATCGTTCCTCATTCGTCTGCTGCTCGGTGGCAGCAATGTAAGCTGTTAACAATTCAGTCTCTTCGGCACTCAACTGCCGTTTTTCCAGCAGGTCCGGGCGTCTCTGCCAGGTCCGTCCCAGTGACTGCTGCAATCGCCAGCGGCGAATCAGCTCGTGATTGCCGCTGCGTAATACATCCGGTATCTCCATGCCGTCGATCTCTTCCGGCCGCGTGTAGTGCGGGCAATCCAGGAGACCGTCGACATGCGAATCCTGTTCCGCCGAGAGCGCGTGACCCAGTGCACCCGGCAACAATCGCGTGATCGCATCAACCACGATCATGGCGGGTAACTCGCCTCCCGAGAGGACATAATCCCCGACCGACCACTCTTCATCGATCTCTGTCTGCAACAAACGCTCGTCGACACCCTCGTAACGACCGGCAACGAGTATCAGCCCTGGAAGTCGGCTCATCTCTGCCACCGCCTGTTGCGTCAGCACCCGGCCCTGCGGGCTCAGGTAGAAGACCTTGCTGCCGGGCGCCTCCTGGCGTGAGGCCCTGATCGCATCGCGCAAAGGCTCGACTTTCATCACCATGCCGGGCCCGCCGCCGTACGGGCGATCATCGACCGTCCGGTGCACGTCTTCCGTGTAGTCGCGCGGGTTCCAGCGGTGGAGCTCGACCAGCCCTTTTTCCAGCGCCCGCCCGGTGATGCCCTCTTTCAAGGCATCGAACATGCCGGGGAACAGCGTCACGATGTCGAATCGCAACGTCAGAACTCCGGGTCCCAGTCGACCTGGATCTCTCCGCGGTCGAGGTCAATCCGCTTGATGACCTGCTCCGGGATGTAGGGGATCAGGCGCTCCCTGTCACCCTTCACAACCAGGACGTCGTTTGCACCGGTCTCCACGAGATGGTCGACCTTGCCAATCTCGGTGCCATCGAGGCATACGACAGTGAGTCCTTCGAGATCGGTCCAGTAGTATTCTCCGGGTGCAATCTCGGGAAGCTCGTTCCTGTCGACTGCGACCTCGGCATTCAGCAGTTTTGCCGCGGCATCGCGATCGTCGATGCCTTTCAGCTTGACCACGACACCCTTGCCGTGGCGGCGCCCCTGCTCGACGCGTATCTGTCTCCAGCTGCCTTGCTGCTTTACCCACCATCGGGGGTATTTTATGATTCCTTCGCGCGGCTCAGTGTCCGAATAGACCTTGAGCCAGCCCTGAACACCATAGAGGCCCGACAGGCGGCCGAGTACTACAATCCGCTGTTCAGGCCCGGTCTCCAGGGACATCAGGTTTCGCTGTTCAGGAAGCAGCTGCCTCTTTGCGGTAACCTTTCAGCAGATCGCCTACGCGCTCAGAAGGCTGAGCACCCTGGCTGACCCAGTGGTCGATGCGGTCAAGCGCAATGCGCAGGCGCTCTTCGCCACCCTTTGCCATCGGGTTGAAAAAACCCACACGCTCGATGTAACGACCGTCTCGTGCGTTGCGGCTGTCAGTCACGACAACATGATAGAACGGCTTTTTCTTGGCGCCGGTTCTGGAAAGTCGAATGGTAACCATGTTTTACCCTGAAAAAAGTTAATGCTGGACCCGCGTCTGCGAGTA
This sequence comes from Chromatiales bacterium, assembly GCA_050116235.1. GTDB lineage: Bacteria > Pseudomonadota > Gammaproteobacteria > Chromatiales > Chromatiaceae > Sva-25. Next base: position 14,534 of record JASFPB010000005.1, read on the forward strand.
AACCGGGCATTGTACTGATTTTTCAGGGAAAGTGAAGTGAAAATCGCAGTTACTTCGCTACAGGGACTACATGGGTAACCACTGCGGGCAGATTGGGACAACAGAGAATGGCGCCGCGCCCGAGATAACCCCGCAAGCTATTGATCTGCTTTGTTAAAATCTATTTTGGCCAGCAGGAGGACGCAGCGATTTCGCCCCCTTCCCTGTCCTCGTTACGCTTCCACCCGCTGGAGTCGAGCAGATAGCGGTAGCAGGCATCCTCCACCTGCGATCCGCTCCTGGCAGGTGTCGCTGCTGCGCTCCAGGCCTGCCCGTCACCTGCCACAGACATCTCCAGCACATAATGGCCATCTTCACTGACCACCCTGCCAAGCAGCGAATCGGGTGTTGCTCCGCTGAAGCTCCTTCTGTGCGAGTAGAAACGTTCCATCGCCGCTGCGAGTTCCAGCAGGCTCATGGCGGCATCCGATCGCCGCGACTCCTGGATGAAACCGAAGAAGCCCGGTAAACCCAGACTGGCAAGAATCGCGACGATTACGACCACAATCATCAGCTCGATGAGTGAAAATCCGGTCGTCTCTTTTCCCGATTGCATCTGCCCGCCCCCTCAGAACTCGATATCAGTCCAGGAGCGATGTGTATCGAGATTTTCGATCATGGGGGGCGCCTTGGGCGCAATGATCCGCGCGAGATCGTTACTCTCTTCCATGTCCGGTCCGGGAGTTTCCACTGTCGCCAGAATACCCTCGTGCATCAAGGCTGCATTCTCGATCTCCCGGAAATCAAGATGCGCATCAAGCAGTTCCCTGCCTTCGAGATAGACCGGATCAGTGTTGCAGAGAAACCCCCTGCCCTGATCGCAGGTCACAGCGCTGATCTCTGCGATCACCTGCATGAGGCTGTCGACATCGGAAGCAGCATCGTTGTCGGACAACATCGCGAAGATCACAGCCTCGGTGACCGCACCTGTGGTATTCAGAAAGGCCGGCGCCCAGCCTGGTTCGCCGTAGCACAGATCCCCGGGGTAGTGCCAGAAGAGCGTCGATTCGTACAGGAAGCCCTCGGGGTTTTCGGGATTGGCATGCACGCCGCCAAAGCCTTCCGCGCTGATGGCGAGATCCGGCGGATCCTGCACGACCCAGGCCTTCTCTCCGCCAGGCCAGTTTTTAGACTTCAGGCTCTCGGCCTTGATGGCATGCAGGGTCAGGGCACCACCGCGCCAGCGGTGAGGTGTCGCTGCATGGGGATCGGCGCTGACACATTCCGGTCTGGTGCCGAGCAAGGCTCCCGTCGACCATGCATCCTCCCTGAGTGTGATCCTGAGATTATCGAGTACAGCACTGGAGGGGGGACCGTCCGGCATGGCAAAGACGAGCGGATAGCCCCGGGGATCGCGGAAATGATCGAGCAGGCTCTTCGTTCCGTCATAGCTTTCCAGCCTTTTCTGCACGAGTTTCTGATAGTCGAGGACATTCCACTGTCTCTCCACTCCATCTAGCTCAAGCGTGATGACAGCACCTGGTGAAAGGTCGGCATTTGCCAGTGTGAGGATGAAGAGTTCATCTTCTCCAAGATGTGCTGCGACAGAGAGATCGAGTCTGCTGTGTCCTTTCGCGCCAAGCCCGGGATCAAAGTAGCCAATCTCCCGAGCCACCTGAGTGCTGCTCTCGTACTCATGAGTATGTTGGCCGGTTTTCGCCCCGAGACCATCCTGCAGGACATCATCAGTGTCGACATCGAAGTGCCTCTCACCCTGCAAGGCAAGAGCTCTGCGGCCGAACTCGAGGCCGTTGATAAAGGCGACATCGGACCCCGAGGCGGTATGCGCGAGGCGTATACGCGAAAAGAGGCCGCTGCCGAGATATTCACCAACAGGAGGGACCATCACACCCTTGTGGTTGACCATATCCTGATCGTCCAGCATGCCATCTCCGTTGAAGTCGGAGATGGCACGGCCTGAGCTGCCGCCGCCAAGCCAGTCGAGTTCCATGTACCAGCTGGCAGGCGCCCGGTGACCATTGGTGGCCTGGCCATGGGTGGAGATGAACTGCAGGCGTCCGCCCCTCAGCAGAGGCCTCTGCAGCAAGCGCTCACCTGCTTCGGGCAAGTCGACTTTCCATCCCCTTGCGACAGGCGTGGGTCTGTGACTGCCGCCAACGCGCAGGCGCTTGCCGTGCGCAAGAACCTTCTCGAGCTCAAGATCTGCCGACGACTGCAAGTCAGTCTCGACGACCGTCCGGGAGCGCCCCGGATAGTCATGAATCGCATAAATGCTCTGCCTGTCCATGTTGGCTGCATCCTTGTCACTCAACAGGCTGCCAGTGCCGAAATAAACCATGAAACCGCCATCGGGATGCGCTGCCACTTCGGGCCGTGTCGTGACAGGCTGCTTCTCCCCGGCATCATAGAGCTGGTGCTCTGCGATACTGCGGTTCACAAGATCAAATTTCCAGAGGTTGCCCGCGAGATCGCCCGCATAGGCGATATCTGCCTTTCCGTTGCCATCGGAATCGATGACAGCCGGGGCGGCCAGCCCGCCTGTTGCCCTTTCCGGCACCCTGATCCTGATCGGGGAGATGTTCGAAATGTCTGCGAGCGGCACCAGATAAAGGCATGCATCCCTGTTATCCGGCAGGAACCCGTTACCCGTGACCAGGTACCATGCATCGTCTTCCATGAGCACGATCGAAGCAGGCCCCTGGATGTAACCGAGATCAGGATCACTCTCATCGAATTCGGCAAGAATCTTCCTGTCTGCTGAAATATCCTCGAGATCCGGAGTTGTCACATCGAGAATAAAGAAACCCTTGCCTCCGGCTCCCAGGCCACCCGCCAACAGGGTCCGCCACTCTCCACCGGCAACCGCATCGGTCGCAACGAGTTCCCCGTTGAGGAGAGCGGTTTGCACATAGGGTATCCGGACAAGATTCGCCAGTTTCGAAAAATCGATCATGGCAGGCAGGTAGGTCCACACTTCCCTGCCGTTGTCGGCATCGAAAGCATGCAGCATGCCGTCGCTGGCACCAACATAGACCCGACCGTTACGCCCGGCATTGTCTCTCCTGAATATCGCATAATCACGCAGGAGTAGCGGGGAGTCGTCATACGACTCTTCGGGCGCGCCAACATACACCGGATTCGCATTGATGATATCGCCAAGGAGACTCCTGCGAATGCGAAAGCCACCACTCCCCTCACCGGACCTGTCACCGCGAAGGTAATTCAGAATCGGGCTCGCCTCTGGTCCGGTGCGCATGGCACTGCGTTCATCGAGAAGTTGCCTGAGCGGGCTGGCAAGCTTGTCCCACCAGAAGCCCTGCTGTCTTCCGGAATCATCCAGCACGATGATCTTGCGCGCTTTCCAGAAATCGGGATTTTCCTTCTCCTGGGCAAGTAATGCGCTTTGCGTATCCCATCCGGCGCTTCTGCCTGCATAGCGGTCGAGCTGCCATTCATAGAGATTGCCGGAACCGCCGGGATACTGGTATGTGGGCTGAAAAACCTGGCCGGGTGCAAGATGCAGGTCTTCATTGGAGAGTTCGTAAGGTGAAATATTCCAGAACGGCCGGTCAGTCTGTTCAACAACGACTCCCGCCTGAAGCTTCACGGGAACCTGGCAAATTGCCAGCAATAAGGCGGCTGTGAAAAGGAAACTCTTTCGTGATGCCTTGCTCATTTTCAGATCTCCATTCTTGATTATCATCCTTGATACTCATGGCGCTGATGCAGAGAGATAGACAGACTGAACAAGGCGCATGTGGCCATTGAGTTCAGCCCGTGAAGTGATCAAAAAAAGATGCGCCATACCTGCGTCAGTTGTCTCCTGTGATCCCATGAGCAGAGAGTTACCCGCGCCTTCCGCAGCCGCGATGCTGACTTGCCCCGCATACTGGATCACGTATTCGATACCACGGGCGCTGTCGCTTCCCGTCAACGGGATCGTCGACCAGTCTGCGAAAACCGGGTCGATGGCTCCTGCTCCTTCAACGGGATAGAAGATATCCCTCTCCCGGATATCTAGCGGGTAGCCATCGTCGACCGCGGCAATAATCGCCTGCTCGGCCAGCTTCAATCCCTGTTCTGCATTGCTCAGAACTGCCTCCTGAATCGAGGTGCCTGTCACCATGCGCAACTCCAGTACTGCATTCTCCATGCCCGTCATGCCCAGGACACCAACGACCAGCAGGAAAACCAGAGCAAGGACCAGTACTGATCCACGCGCCTCTTTTGTCTGTATACCCTGTCGCATGTTCCCTTACCGGTTCCTCACACTGATAGTTCTGGCGAAGAGCATTCTGCGCAGCCCTCTTTCGGCAGCTGGCGTGTGATAGGTCATGTTGCCCATGACATAGCTCTCGTGTGGGTCATGGAAATGGCCATGTGCGCATTCCTGCCGTGCGAGTATCCAGAACCTGACCCGTTGGACCCGTTCCCAATCTGCTTCTGACATGGCGCTTGCGTCGATGAAGCGGCCGGTGCTGCCATCTGCATTGATGCCGACCCCGAACATCACCTGCAATTGCTCGATGCCAGTGGCCAGCTCTTCTGCAACAGGACGGCCGTTCCTGTCGAGCTGCTCGCGATAGAGGGACGGGGGCCTGCTGCCATCGGGACAGACCATGATGCCGGAGGGCCTGATGTAGTAAGCGTGGGAAACGAGCTTCCGCAGCAACACGGGCGAACCGTGAACAGCATTGTCGGGATCGGATTCGCTCTTTCCTGTGAAGACGGCTGCTTCTGTCGGGGAGCTCCTGATGAGAAGTTCGTCAGGCGAGGGAATTTGACCGAATGGCATGCTCGCTGCATAGCGCAATGTGAGGACGTCACCACGCAGATAGTCATCATCCGTGATACAGACATAACTCCCGCTCTGGTCATCGAGACCAAATATCGGGCGTTGTACCATCGCGCCCCATGCACCGCTGGCCGTCGGACATGTACCATCGGGAATACGCGCGGCAGTCCCGCCGATCGATCGTCTGTTGATGTTCCCTGCGAGATAACCGGCGCGACGGATATCCCGAGAGAGGAGATCAATCGCGAAACGGGCATTCTGCTGTATGCCCTCCAGGTCACTCTGGATCTGGCTGTTGAGCCTGGCATCGACATAGAGTCTGGCACCTGCCGCGATGACGATCATGCCGATTGCCGTCGATATCAGCAATTCGACGAGGCTCAATCCCTGCTCTGCCCTGAATCCCTTCTTCACAACATCACCTCGAGCGCATAGCTCCCCGGCGGGTTGGTATCTCCGTTCCCGGGAGAGCAGCTGGCATCCGGCGCCTCGCGATTGGGGTTCCAGCATACTGTCACCCTGAGCAAAGTGCCCTCATCGGGGACAACAAGCCGCTCAATCCTTGCCCTGCCGCCTGGCAAAGTGGCAAGGCTCGATTGCCAGGTTGTCATGTCATAGGCCGCTATTTCAGCAGCCGTGCAGATCGTCGCCGCCCCCTCACATGTTCCGGATATTCCCGACGCTGTGACCTCCCCGTCATACCCGCCTCCGAGCGCGACTGTCTCATTGGACCGGAGGCTCTCTGCGATGCTGGATGCAATCGTGATGGCCTGCATCTCGAGCTGGCTCGCTGTCACGGTGCGCATGCTCCTGACCTGCATGGCAACATAGCCAAGCACCGATGTCATGATGATGAACATGGCAATCATGATGCTGACCAGACCTGCACCCCGCCGGGGTCGCGACGAGTCACACGGGAAGCCTGACCGTATGAGGCCTGCCTGTCTGTTCACAGCAGGTCAGCTGCAGAGTGGGAAGTCGTCGAAAACGCGATACGGATTCCACAGAGTGGAAACCTGGTGGTTGTATTTCATTCCCTGAAACATGTCATCCCTCCTGGATCTTCTGTATCGGGGTTACGCCGCATCCGTTGGCAATCCCCGGCTGGCAGCCCATGCTACCCTGGAACACCCGGTAAAGCGGCCTGTGGCCACTCATGCACTGCATTACCCGCGTGTCGTAGAGATATGTATAGTCAAAGATCCGCTCTCAGTAAAGAACGACTCAGGAATCAGCAGATGAAATCCGGCAGCGCCGGACAAAAGGAGGGGCCCCGGGCAAAGCCCGAAACCCCTTATGCGGTCAACAGAAAGCGGTGAGTGGTGTTCAGGAACGAATCCTGTTGCCGATCTTGAGGCGCAGGGCGTTGAGCTTGATGAAGCCTTCGGCATCCTTCTGGTCATAGGCCCCGGCATCATCCTCGAAAGTCGCGATGCTCTCGTCGAAAAGGCTGTGCGCCTCGGAACGGCGCCCTGCGATGATGACATTGCCCTTGTAGAGCTTGACCCGTACCTCGCCATTGACGACTTCCTGGCTCTGGTCAATCGCCGCCTGCAGCATCTCCCGCTCGGGACTCCACCAGAAACCGTTGTAGATCAGTGTCGCGTAACGCGGCATGAGTTCATCCTTGAGATGACAGGCCTCGCGATCCAGTGTCAGTGATTCCATTGCCCTGTGGGCCTTCAGCATGATGGTGCCGGCCGGTGTTTCATAGCAGCCACGTGATTTCATCCCGACGAAACGGTTCTCGACGATGTCGTCGCGACCGACTCCATTGGCGCCACCGATCCTGTTGAGCGTCTCCATGACAGCCGCGGGACTCATGCGTTCGCCATCGATCGCGACAATATCTCCCTTCTCGTACGTCAGGGTCACGTAGGCCGGTTCATCCGGCGCAGCTTCCGGCGAAACACTCCAGCGCCACATCTCTTCTTCCGGTTCTGCCCAGGGATCCTCGAGAATCCCTCCCTCATAGGAGATATGCAGCAGATTGGCGTCCATCGAGTAGGGAGACTTCTTCCCTGCCTTGGCGAAATCAACCGGGATACCATGCTCTTCGGCATAGGCCACGAGTTTCTCGCGCGAGAGCAGGTCCCACTCGCGCCAGGGTGCGATCACCCTGATGTCGGGCATGAGTGCATAGGCGCCAAGTTCGAAGCGTACCTGGTCGTTGCCCTTGCCTGTAGCACCATGGGAGATAGCATCCGCACCGGTCTCTCTTGCGATTTCGACAAGGCGCTTTGCAATCAGCGGGCGCGCGATCGAGGTACCCAGGAGATACTCGCCTTCGTAGATAGCGTTCGCACGGAACATGGGAAAAACATACTCACGCGCGAACTCCTCCCGCAGGTCCTCGATATAGATTTCCCTGACGCCCATGGCCTCGGCCTTTGCGCGTGCCGGCTCGACCTCCTCGCCTTGCCCGATATCCGCGGTAAAGGTGACGATCTCGCACTGATAGATGTCCTCGAGCCATTTCAGAATAACGGAAGTATCCAGTCCGCCCGAGTAGGCGAGGACGACCTTGTTGACACTGTTGGACATGTTTCGGACCTGTGAATCGCTGGATGACAATCGGCGATTATAGCGAATCCCCTCTGCTGCTGCGCAAGATGATCCACGCCTGGAAGTGGCATCTTTCAGACAGTCGGCTCGCTGACTGTCAGAAGCTGGCGCAAATCGGGTCTAGAGAAAACGTTCGAGTTGCTCGATGAAGGGACCGGGCTTTTCCGCGTAGACCCAATGGCCCGCCCCGGGAATGGTGACGATGCTGGCGCCAGGAAAAAGTTGCTGGATAGTCGCGTGATCCTGGTAGTTGATGTAGGTCGATTTCTCGCCGGCAACAAACAGCGATTGACCGCTGTAAGGCCTGCGTCGTTTTGCGGGAAAGCCGACTATCTCCTGCTGCCCCTTCGCCAGAGCTTCCAGATTCAGCCGCCAGGTCCAGCGGCCATCGTCTCGCACGAGGTTCTGCAGCAGGAATCCGCGCAATCCGGGATCAGCGAGGTGCTTGCCGAGCAGGTTGTCCGCCTCCTGGCGCGAGCCAAGTAACCCGAGATCGATCGATCGCAGGCTGTCGATGATCTCGCCGAAACCGTGCCGGTAGCTGACCGGTGCGATATCGACAACGACGAGCTTGTTACAGCGCTCGGGATATTCGAGGGCAAGTTGCATCGCAACCTTGCCGCCCATGCTGTGGCCGATGATGCTCGCCGTCTTGATAGCAAGATGATTCATGAGACGAATCAGGTCGTCAGCCTGTGCCTCGTATCCGACATCAGCTGCATGGAAAGAGCGCCCGTGATTACGCAGGTCGGGCAGGATGCAGCGATGCTTCGACGAGAAATGACTCCCTACACGGCCCCAGTTCGATGACGAACCGAAAAGCCCGTGCAGAAAGAGCAACGGGGAATCCCCGGGGGAGTGTTCCCCGCTCTCCCTGTAGTGAAGGTAGTGCATGAAGCGGCGTTTATTTCCTCTTGCGCGGCGGCGGCAGGTCGGTACAACTACCTTCGGCGACTTCGGCCGCCATTCCGATGCTCTCGACGAGTGTCGGATGCGGATGGATCGTCAGGCCGATATCCTCGGCATCGGCGCCCATCTCGAGTGCGAGCATGGTCTCACCGATCAACTCGCCAGCGCTCGGACCGACGATACCGGCACCGATGATGCGCCCTGTTTCTGCATCGAAGATCAGCTTGGTGAAGCCCTCCTCGCGACCGATCCCGAGCGCACGGCCGCTGGCTGCCCAGGGAAAGACCGCCTTCTCGATGGCGATCCCTTCCTCTTTGGCCTGTGTCTCGGTGACGCCCATCCA
>JASFPB010000006.1:0-21825 GCA_050116235.1 Chromatiales bacterium
AATTCATCTCTCGGTGCAGTCCAATACGACGAATGCAGCAGGTGTGCGATTCTGGCAAAGCGCCGGCATTTCACGCGTGATCCTTTCCCGCGAGCTCTCGCTCGACGAAATTGCCGAGATCCGCCAGGATTGCCCGGACATGGAACTCGAGGTTTTCGTCCACGGGGCTCTCTGCATCGCCTATTCCGGCCGCTGCCTGCTGTCCGGCTATTTCAACCACCGTGATGCCAACCAGGGCACCTGCACCAACGCCTGCCGCTGGGAGTACAACATCGGCGAGATCGAGCAACCGCCCGAGGTTTCGATCGAGACCATCCAGCGCCACCCGAAGGCCGATGATGTCTACTACATCGAGGAGCGTGGCCGTCCCGGTGAACTCATGCCGATCATGGAAGACGAGATGGGTACCTACATCATGAACTCGAAAGACCTGCGTGCTGTCGAGCACGTGCAGCGGCTCGTCGAGATCGGCATCGACTGTCTCAAGATCGAGGGGCGGACCAAGTCACATTACTACACGGCGCGCACTGCACAGGTCTACCGGCGCGCGATCGACGATGCCGTCGCGGGACGCCCTTTCAATCCCGAGCTCATCTACGAACTCGAGGGCCTTGCCAACCGTGGCTATACAGACGGCTTCTACCAGCGCCACGAGAGCAGCGAACTGCAGAACTACCGCGCCGGCATCTCCAGGAGTATGCAGCAGCAATTCGTTGCCGAAGTGCTGCCGGAGACGGGCGAGAATGACCTTGTCGGTGTTGTTGCGAAGAACAAGTTTCGTGTCGGCGATGAACTCGAGCTGCTCACACCAACCAGCAACTACCGGTTCAGTCTCGAATACATCGAGGATATGCAGGGAAGAAGTATGGAGGAGGTGCCGGGTGGCGGATACGAGATCCGCCTGAGACTGCCGGTGCATGAAGCAGGCATGGGCCTGATCACGCGCTATCTCTGAAACCGGACTGGGAGAGGGCAGATGGGGCAGGAAATCACCAGTAGCAGTTTCAGCCAGAGTGATTTCGATGAATTCTCCCGGCGACTGCGGGAGGAGACGGATCTGCTTCGGGAGATGCTCGCCGATAATGCTTTCGACCAGTCGGATCCTGTTGCGGGCTATGAACTCGAGGCATGGCTGACCAATTCAGAAGGCCGGCCAAGCCCGTCGAATGACCGTTTTCTCGAACGTCTCGGCGATCCTGAAGTGGTCGCGGAACTTGCACTCTTCAATATCGAGCTCAACGGGCCACCGCGAAAGCTGACCGGTAACGCCCTCTCGCAGATGCAGTCGGACCTCGAGGCACGCTGGGCGAGCTGCGTCGAGACAGCAGGGGAGATGGATCTCAATCTGGTGGCTATTGGCACTTTGCCGACAGTGGAGCGCAGCGATCTCTGTCTCGCGAACATGTCGCAGCTCAAGCGTTACCAGGCCCTCAATAACCAGGTCCTGCGGTTACGGGAGGGGCGCCCGATCGAACTCGATATCGAGGGTCATGACAGCCTCAAGCTCCAGCATGAGGATGTCATGATGGAGGCAGCAACGACCTCTTTTCAGCTCCACATGAAGATCGATGCCCGCCTGGCGACGCGTTACTACAACCTTTCGAAAATTATTTCCGCTCCCATGGTCGCTGTCAGCGCGAATTCGCCGTTTCTTTTCGGCAAGCAGCTCTGGGAAGAGACCCGCATTCCCCTGTTCGAGCAGGCCGTCTCGGTTGGCGGTTCAGACTACTCCCGCCGTGTCACCTTCGGGGTCCGCTACGCGTCAGGGGATATCCACGAGGTCTTCGATGCCAACTGCCGTCGCTACCCGGTATTGCTGCCGACAATCAGCGATACGCCACCGGAGGAGTTTGCCCACCTGCGATTGCACAACGGTACCCTGTGGCGCTGGACGCGGCCCCTCATCGGATTCAGTGGCAATGGCAAGCCGCATATTCGTATCGAGCATCGCAGCGTGGCGGCGGGACCAACGCATGCAGACGAAATCGCAAATGCAGCCCTCTTTTTTGGCCTCATAACGGCACTGATGCAGCAGGAAGGCATCGAGCAGCGCATTCCGCATATCGTCAGCCGGCACAATTTTTACGCTGCTGCGAAATCGGGTATGGATACGGCTGTTGAATGGCTCGATGGCAAGGAGGCGAGCCTGCGCACACTTCTACTGCAGGAGCTGCTGCCGCTCGCGCGCAAGGGGCTGGCTTCTCTTGATGTCGATCATGACGAGGCAGACGCCTCTCTTCATATAATCGAACAGCGGCTTAAGACACGGCAGACCGGTGCAAAGTGGCAGCGCGAATGGGTTGCGAAGCATGGGCCGGACTGGCGCGGACTGGTGCTCGAGTATGCTGAAAACCAGGCATCCGGGAAGCCGGTGCACACCTGGAATGTCTGATTGTTTTGCCTTGGTGGGGTCGTGCTGACCGCGTTCGTGCCCCAATCTGGAGCCTGGTTTTGATTGCCGGCCGGACAGTTGATTCTTACTCCAAAGCGGCGGGTGCGCCGCGGCACCCTTCTTTCTTTTGCTTGCCAAAAGAAAGAAGGCAAAGAAAAGGGCACCCTGCTGGCGCGGCCTGCGGCTGCTCTGCGCTTCGCGTCCCTGACAGGCGCTCGCCAACTCGCTGCGCTCAGACACGCCTCGCTTGTCTCCTGCCAGTGACGGCGTTGCTCGACGCGCCAGAAGGGACCTGTCGGTGGCAATTTCAGGCCTGGTGGCGGCTCATCCGGAGTGGATAATGGTCTGATGTCCGGGCCTGTTAATGAACATGATTGCGGGCCGTTTTGATAATCACTCGCACTGCATTGAGTCCGAATGAATTTTCGTAGGATTCCGTGCTGTCCGGTATTGCGTAGTCCGCACCATAATCAGAACATCGCAAAGTGACTCAATGAATGAAATCTAGATCTATGTTGAACCGGATTTACAGATGCTGACCATCATCAACGGTATCCCCGAAGGCCTGCTCGACCTTGAATCCAGCCAGCTAGCGAATGTTCTTGACGGGCCAACACTGATCCATCTCGATGGACGCCGTGACGACACGCTCTTCGTTTCGGCGCTGCTGCATGGCAACGAGCCAACCGGCTGGGAAGCGGTACGGCGGTTGCTGAAGGATTATGACGCGGGCGGTGGTAACAAGCCGCTGCCGCGTAACCTCTCGCTCTTTATTGGTAATGTATCGGCGGCTCAAGCCGGTTTGCGGCATCTGGACGGGCAGCCTGACTATAATCGTGTCTGGCCGGGTGGCGAACAGACGGATAACCCCGAAGCCGGGATGATGCAGCTTGTTATCGATAGCATGATACAGCGCAACCTCTTCGCCAGTATCGATATCCATAACAATACAGGCATCAATCCCCACTATGGTTGTGTCAATGTCATCGACAACCGTTTCCTGCGTCTCGCCCTGCTGTTCAGTCGCCTGGTGATCTATTTCATCCGTCCGGCCGGCGTCCAGTCGCTCGCCATGGCGCAGCACTGCCCGGCGGTCACTATCGAGGCCGGCAAAGTAGGCGACGAATCAGGCATCGAGCATACCCGGCAGTTTATCGATGCCTGTCTCCATCTCAGCGAACTCTCTGATGAATCGCTGCACCACGAGGAGATCGACCTGTTTCACACGGTAGCCACAGTCAAGGTGCCACAGGGTGTGGATTTCGACTTCGAGGATGGTGCGCGTACGATCAGCTTTTATCGTGAACTCGAACGATTCAATTTCAGCGAATTACCCGAAGGCACAGCCTGGGGAGAGGTCTCCGACAGTGATTTGCCGCTAGAGGTGATCAGCGAAAATGGCAACAGCGTTGTCGAACGTTTCTTTGTGAATGATGGTGGGCTGCTGAAGAACAGGGTACCGGTCATGCCCTCCATGTTGACCAGCGATCATCGCGTGATCGAACAGGACTGTCTCTGCTATCTCATGGAACGCTGGGGAGCGATTGAGGTAGAGGGATAGAGGGAATCGGCATGCATATTTCCGAGGGAAGCCATCCGTGAAACTTGTCACCCGGGGTATGCAACTCAATGACCTCATTGCGCTCAGGGATATGCTCGAGGCCAACGGCATTCCCGCGGTGATCCAGGACGATAATACGGCGCGCATGATTACGCCTGTTACGACGATGGGGCAGGGGCTCTGGATCTATATAGACAGCCAGGAAAGCGAGGCAAAAGCACTGCTTGAGAACCCCGACCATGTGGTTGCCAACCCGGTCGATATCAAGGCATTCTATGAGGTGAGCCGGAACATTACTGACGATCGGTCGTTCGTGAACATGGCCATGATCCGGCTGGGTCTTCTCCTCGGCATGTTCCTGATAGCCCTGTTCCTGATGATTCTTCTCTTGCACTGGCTCGCGACATGAACAGGCGACATGCCGCCAGAAGTGATCGCAGGGCATGACACTATGTTTTCAATGACCGACAGGGAGAAATGCAATGCAGTTAAAAGATGACAACCCTCTTGCCGGATGGATGACCGGAATAGTGTCCGCGACTGCATTGCTCCTCCCCTTGCTCTTCATGGAAGCAGCCGCCGCAGCTGCCGCTTTTTGCGATATCGACCTCGATAATGCCGTGGTCGTATCTTCACGCGAGCTCGAGGTTTCTGCCCCGGGGCGCATGAGCCTTCCTGACTTCAATGCGAGGATCGCAGAGATACCCCCGAAACAGGAGTCCTGGGTCATGGATCCGGTGCGGGTCGTCCTGGAGTATCTTGGCACACCGGGTGCGCGTGCAGTCGCCATCAGACGTTGCGATGCTTCTGGAGAAGGGGCGGCTGAAACCGGTGTACGTATCATCGAGGATGGCTATCTGGATGATTCGCTGCGCGGTACCTGGTACAGCTTCAGTCTTGAGCGCGACGTAGCCGGGCGCTGGACAATTACCGGAGGGCGCGAAGCATTTCGTTGTTGGCGTGGAGATCGTGCGGACAGCTACTCGGAGAGTAACTGCCCCTGATTCGACGCTGCACAAAACCTGCAGTCATGGAAATCAAAGGAAGAATATGCAGATGAAACAATCGATCCTTTTACTGATTTTCACTTTTTCCATTCTGTCCGTGCGTGCGGGCATTGCCAGTGATGATGACCACGGCGCCACCGATCCCTATGCTGAAGAGCGCGCTGGCATGATCGCCGAGATCGAGAAGGACGTGCGTGATACGGCCCGGCTCATCAACAAACGTTCGTTCGACCAGCGCGTCATGAATGCCATGGGAAGCGTACCGCGGCATGAGTTTGTGCCTGAAAACCAGCGCAGAAATGCTTACGAAAATCGCCCCTTGCCAATCGGTCGCGGACAAACCATCTCGCAGCCCTATATCGTGGCGCTGATGACGGACCTGCTGGAGCCACGGCCCGGCGACCGGGTACTCGAAATTGGCACGGGATCCGGCTACCAGGCGGCGATCCTGTCACGCCTTGTTTCAGAGGTCTTCAGCATCGAGATTATCACCGAACTTGCCAATGACTCACGTCAGCGCCTTCAGCGCCTCGGCCATGACAATGTCACGGTCCTTGCAGCAGATGGCTACGACGGCTGGCCCGAAAAGGCGCCGTTCGACAGCATCATCGTCACCGCTGCCATCAGCCATATCCCACCGCCACTGGTCAGGCAACTGAAACCCGGCGGGCGGATGGTGATCCCGGTCGGAACACCTTTCCAGACACAATACCTTACTCTTGTCGAGAAGGACCCGGGCGGCAAAGTGACAACCCGGCAACTCATCCCGGTCATTTTTGTCCCCTTTACCGGCGGGCACCAGTGACAGCCGTCAGGGACGAGCCTCCGCTTGTCGCGATATTTCTGCTTTCGGCGGCTGCGCTGGCCTACGAGGTACTACTGGTCAGGCTGTTTTCGATTATCCACTGGCATCATTTCGCTTTCATGGTGATCAGCCTGGCGCTGCTTGGCTATGGTGTCAGTGGCAGTCTCATCATGCTGTTCCGTGATTTCTTCCTGCGAAATTTTCCGGCAGTTTTCTTCCTCAACATCCTGCTCTTCGGGATCTCCTCCACAGGTGTCTTCGTTATCGTTCAGGGTCTCTCCTTCAATGCACTCGAGATACTCTGGGACCCGTCGCAGTGGTTGCGATTGTTGCTGACCTACCTGTTTCTCTCCCTGCCGTTCCTCTTTGTCGCCAACACCATTGCCCTGACAATGTTACGATTTGATCTGCAAATCGCACGCATCTACAGCGCAGACCTGATCGGTGCGGGTCTGGGCGCGATCGGCATTATGCTTTTGCTGACCCTGTTCGAACCGGCGACAGTGTTGAAACTGCTGGCTTTTGCCGGCCTCGCTGCTGGCGTGGTCGTACTCAGATACACAGGACGGCAGCTGGCGGCAGCTTTATCACTGGCCATCGTTGCCAGCGGCATTTTGTTCTTACCGGCTCCCTGGCTGGAATTAAGGCTTTCTGATTACAAGGGACTTGTCCAGACATTGCGTGTCGAGGGTGCAAAACATCTCGACAGCCATTCGAGTCCGGTCTCGCGCATCGATGTCGTGGAAAACAGGCAGGTGCCCTTCCGTAATGCGCCCGGACTGAGCCTGCAGAGTCCCGTCGGACCAGATGAGCAGCTGGCCGTTTTTTCCGATGGCGACGCCATGATGACGATTGACCGTCATGCGCGGCAGGAGTCTCCCGGTTACATGGGCTACATGAGCTCTGCATTGCCATACCAGCTTGGCAGGCGTTTTGAACGTGTAGCGGTTCTCAATGCCGGAACTGGTGAGGCAGCGTGGCAGGCCGCTGCCTATGGAAGCGAACGCATCGATGCTGTCGAGCCGGACAGGCAGCTCACGAGGCTGGTGTCAGAAACCTATGCCGGTTACTCGGGGTGGCAACAGTTTGCAGAGCATGTCGAGTTGCACAACACCACAGCGCGGGCATGGGCCGCACGGAAAAAGCAGTCATACGACCTGGTCGTCATGGGTGTGCCGGGCTCGTCAACCGGCGGAGCGGCAGGTGTTTATGCCTTTGCTGCCGATTTTGGCCTGACAGTGGAAGCACTCAAGAGCTATTACGCCATGCTCGCACCCGGTGGCTACCTTGTCATCAGTCTCTGGACGGATACACCACCAAAGGGCAATCTCAGGCTCTTTGCCACGATGAACGCCGCGCTGTCGGAGTCTGGTGTGATGCAGCCCGGGAGACATCTCGCCTGGATCCGAAGCTGGAATACAGCAACGCTGCTGGTCAAGCGGGGCGAGCTGGATAGCGCGGAAATTACCGCTGTCCGGGATTTTTCAGAGAGCCGTAACTTTGACATTGCCTGGCTTCCCGGCCTCGGCGAGCATGATGCCAACAGATACCAGTTACTCCCGAAGCCCTTTTTTTACATGGCTGCGAAGGCCATTCTCTCCGGTCAGGGTGCGGACTTCGTGGAAGACTACCAGTACGATATCGAACCGGTCAGGGATGTGAATCCCTATTTTGATGATCACTTCCGATGGAGAAGCCTCTCTGCCTTTCTCGCGCTTCCGGGAGGTTCCGGCATTGCGATGATCGGCGCGGGTTATCCCACGCTCATCGCAACATTGCTGCAGGCATTCGTTGCTGCAGTGGTCCTGATTCTTGCACCACTGCTTTTCCTGCGGCGAAAGTTGCGCACTGACGGGCGCCTGCGAAGCCGGGTCGTTATCTACTTCAGCGTGATCGGGCTTGCCTTTCTTTTCATCGAGCTCTCCTTTATCGAAATGTTGACACTCGTTATCGGACAACCTCTCTATGCCGTTGCTGTGACGCTGAGTGTCTTCCTGATTTTTTCAGGGCTCGGCAGCCTGACTGTACAGTGGTACATGGAGAGAAAAGGCCTCGATCCCGCCGTGCTTCTGCGCTGGTCAGTACTCTCCATTCTGCTGGTTACGCTGCTTTACCTGCTGTTGCAGGCCTGGCTCATCGAAGAGCTCATGGTACTGCCTGCGGCGTTACGCATCCTTCTTGCTGTCCTGCTTTCCATGCCAATCGCCTTTGTGATGGGCATGCCGTTTCCTCTTGGATTGACGGCGACCTCGCGGACTGCTCCCGAGCTTCTGCCATGGGCATGGGGCATAAATGGCTGTGCTTCGGTTCTCAGCGCTATCCTTGCTGTATTACTCGCAATGGAGATCGGTTTTTCCGGCGTGATGCTTTGCGCGACAGGGCTTTATGTTCTCGCCTGGGCAACACTCCCCCGGCAAAGGGTTACTTGATACGGCTCCACTGGTCGAGTGCGCGCTGGCGTGTCTCCTTCAGATCGACGATTGGCAAAGGATAATCCTGACCGGGGCGAATGCCGGCATGAGCGAGGATTTCATTTTTCTGCATCCAGGGTGCATGGAGTGCCTTGTCCGGCAGTTTTGCAAGTTCAGGTATCCACTTGCGGATATAGCTCCCCCGGGGATCGAAACGCTCGCTCTGGCTGACAGGATTGAAGATACGAAAGAAGGGCGCAGCATCGGCTCCGCAACCCGCAGTCCATTGCCATCCCATGCTGTTGTTGGCGAGATCTGCATCGACAAGGGTATCCCAGAACCAGCGCGCGCCTTCAAGCCAGTGAATGCCAAGATTCTTCGTCAGCAGCGAGGCGACAATCATGCGCACCCGATTGTGCATCCAGCCGGTATGCCAGAGCTCGCGCATACCCGCATCGACGATCGGGAAGCCAGTGCGTCCCTTTTGCCAGGCTGCAAGCAATTCGCCAGCGTCATTTTCCCTGCTCCAGGGATAATTGGCGAAACGTTCATCGAGAGGATTATCCGCTGTCTGCGGAAAGTGGAAGAGAAGCTGATGTGCAAAGTCGCGCCAGCCGAGTTGCTTCATGAAAACATTCTGCCCGGTCGGGGCCATGCTTTCTTCAAATTCGGTCATGTTACGCACGCTTTGCAGGATCTGGCGCGGGCTGATTTCGCCAAAATGCAGATGTGGCGACAGGCGTGATGTGCCCTCTGTTCCGGGAAAATCACGGTGGTTGTTGTAATGATCGACAGCGTCGGCGATGAAGTTATCCAGCTGCTGCTGCGCCGGGGCCTCTCCGGGTTTCCAGCAGTCGTACAGTCCGCTGTCCCACCGGATCGAAGGCAAGAGCTGCAGCTTCTCGAGCCTGTCGGACCGGAGGTCTTTCGGGGGCGGGGGAAGCGAGGAGGGTGCCGGCTGTGGCAGGTCGTGCGGAAGACCGGTTCTGAGGCAGGCTTTCCAGTAAGCCGTGAAGACCTTGTAGGGTGAATCCTGACCGGTCCTGATTTCCCAGGGTTCGAACAGTAATGCGCTGTTGAAGCTTTGGCAGTCGATGCCTGCTCCTGCCAGGGTTTTCTTGATCTGTCTGTCACGTTCGACAATCGCAGGCTCGTAGAGGCGGTTCCAGTAGAGCTGCCTGACTTCCTGCTCATGGGCCAGTTCCTGCAGGACTGTGAGTGGTTCACCCTGGCGGATGAGCAGTCGGGATCCGCGTTTTCGCAGTTCCTCGTCGAGCGCTGCAAGACTATGATGCAGCCACCAGCGGCTCGCAGCGCCGTCTGACCAGGGCGATTTATCACCGGGATCGTGGATATAGAGCGGGATCAACTGCCGGCAGTCCTTTAGCGCGGCATGCAGGGCCGGATTGTCATCGAGTCGCAAGTCACGCCTGAACCATAGAATTACCCCGGTCATAGCGTACATCCCATTCTCTCTTCGAACCGTCTCTTCAGGGCAGGGGTGTTGGTCATGATAGTGGTCATGAACCAGCCTTCGGTATCCGGATCGTCAGTACTTCATCACTGAAATCAGTTTGCATGCTTCCTTCTTTTACTGGTCCGGGCAGGGAGAGAATGCGCTGGTAGCGACTCGAGAAGCTCGAAGAGACGCGTTTTCCGTCGCTGGTCTCGCGCTTTTCGACCTTTCGCATGGCGGCAATCCGCAAGCGGTTACCGCGCTGGTCGACCTCGATCGTCTTGCCATCAGCACCCGGGATCAGCGCCGTGACAATGAATTCAGTGTCGTTCTCCTCGATACGGATCCGGGGCGAACTGAACTGTTCCTCGATTGCTATTCCGCTGCTTTCCTGTTCGTTGCGCATCTCCTTTTCCATACGCTCCATTTCGCGTTCCATCTGCCACTGCCGATGGCGCATCTCCCGCTCCATGCGGCGCATCTCGATCCAGTGAGGCGGATAGTATGGTCGGGCCGGTGCCTGATATTGTGCCGGTGGCGGAGGAGGGGTGTCATACTGCCATGCCAGTGCGGAGGGGATCGCAGACTCGAGCAATAGCCGGACGGCTGAATCGGCGGGTGCATGCTGAAGCGCCGGAAGGCCGACCAGGGCGAGTACCGGCAGTGTCGTGATCAGGGTAACTCTCGATGACATCGGGACCTCCGGGGTAACAGGTTTCTCTGTCTAAACTAGCAGATTCAGAAACAGGGATGACCCCTCTCGGGATATGTTTGAAGATATCATGCGCTGCCCGGTTGATCTCTGTCAGAAGAATCCCGAAAGCGGAAAATAATCATGGTTCCAGAAGTGATTCTTGTTCATTCTTCGGGAAGTGCTCTCCCGGTCGATTGCAGACCCTGCACTGGAATGAAAACGAGGAGGTATTGATGACTGCACGGTCCATCATGGATTCACATCCACTGGTCTTGCATCCCGGCGATCACATTCGAACTGCTGCGCGGTACATCATGGAAAACCGCTACAGGCGTCTGCCAGTCGTAGATGATGAAGGACGCTTTATCGGGGTGTTCGGGGTCAACTGCCTGCTGAGGCTGATCCTGCCGCATGCGGCCATCATGGAGCAGGGTCTCGAGAGTGTTCATTTCGCCCGCGAAACCCTTGCGGACCTCTACCATCGCTATTGCGAGAACAGTGACAAGGAGATCGCGCTCTGCATGGACAGTGAGGATGTCGCAACAGTCGGCCCTGACACCCCCTTGCTTGAGGCCGTCCTGATTCTCTACCGAACCAAAGCCAGCCTGCCCGTCGTGGATCCGGTAACAGGTAAGCTGGTCGGTGTGATTTCATACTGGGACCTTGGCGAGAAGGTTCTCGCCGAAGGAGGCAGAGATGACGCCGAGTGCTGAGATCACACAGGGCGTCGTTTTCGGCATGGACCCGATGTGGTTCGCAGGCGGGCTGTTTGCGCTGACCTATATTCTGATCATGACCGAGCGTGTCAACCGGGCGATTATCTCCATGGCTGCTGCTGCGCTCATGATTCTCGGTGGTGTGCTGACGCAGGAAGCCGCTGTCGAAGGTGTGGATTTCAATACCCTCGGTCTTCTCACGGGCATGATGATCATCGTCTCCATCACGCGACGCTCGGGTATCTTTCAGTATCTTGCCATCTGGTCTGTGAAGCGTGTCGATGCCAGGCCATGGGGTATCCTCGTGATGCTCGTGCTTGTGACGGCAGTGCTTTCTGCCCTGCTGGACAACGTAACAACTGTCCTGCTCATCGCCCCGGTCACCCTTCTGATTGCAGATGAACTCAGGGTCAGTCCGTATCCCTATCTTTTTTCCGAGATCTTTGCGTCCAATGTCGGTGGCGCAGCAACACTTATTGGCGATCCGCCCAATATCATGATCGGCTCGGCCGTCGGTCTCAGTTTCAATGATTTTCTTTTCAATCTCGGTCCAGTCGTCCTGCTGATCCTGCCCATGTTGCTGATTCCTTTTTATCTGCTGTGGGGGCGCAACCTGCGGACGACCCCGGAACGTCGTCGCAAGGTGATGCGATATGAAGAGTCTGACGCCATCAAGGACAAACGCCTGCTCGTGCAATCACTGGCTGTTCTCGTGCTGGTCATTACCGGTTTTATCCTTGGACATGATTTCGGTTACCAGCCTGCCACGATCGCGATGTTCGGGGCGTCACTGCTTTTACTGGTGACCAATCTGCCCAGAAAGCCGAGTGAGCAGAGCAAGGCGGTCGACAAGACACTGGCGGATGTCGAATGGATGACGATTTTCTTTTTTATCGGGCTCTTTATCGTCGTTTATGGCATAGAAACAACCGGTCTGCTCGAGCTTCTGGCGCATCGGGTCATCGATCTCACCGGCGGTGACATGACACTGACAACCATCGCGATTCTCTGGGTTTCAGCCGTGGCCTCGGCCCTGGTCGACAACATTCCTTTCGTGGCCACGATGATCCCCCTTATCGAGAACATGGGTGGTATGCTGGGTGAGTCCCATTCACTGGCGCCACTCTGGTGGTCGCTGGCCCTCGGCTCTTGCCTGGGGGGCAACGGCAGCCTGATCGGTGCGAGCGCGAACCTGATTGTTGCAGGATTTGCGGAGCGTGCAGGTCATCCAATCAGTTTTCTCTCCTTCATGCTGGTCGCGTTCCCCCTGATGCTGTTGACAATCCTGGTCAGTACCTTTTACGTCTACCTGAGATATCTTTAACCTCCAGCCTGTTCGTCAACAACGGTTATTCCTGTCGCCCTGCGATGTGGGGCCCGGTAGTCATCACCCTCCCATGACAGAAATGTCAGAAAATTCCTACAGGGAGATTTGGTGATTGCCGATACTGAAAGCGAGCGAGGGAGGCTAAATTACCAACCATGTCGTCGAAGATGCATTGATGCAGGTATCTCTCCACGGATACCCGGCGACATGGACATCACATTGATGTCAGAGACATTGGACGATTGTCTCAACCAAGCTAACCAAGCATAGCCACTACCCGGTCGGATTTCCTGCCGGGTTTTTTTATGTCCGAGTCCCGGGGAGACTTTTTCTGCCCTGGTGAGCGGAAAATGCCCCCAATCCGGTAGAAGATACCTGATCTGCGACACATTTCGTCCGGAAAATCTCTTTCCCTGCATGTTTGTCAGTATTTTCCTACAAGAGAATGCTATAGATTCTCCTTAACAAACAGGAATTAACGTCCTATAGTTTAAATACGTTGCAAGGATGTGTGGATGCACAGAAGTCCCTCAACAGGCTTCCGGCAACAGAGGAATTTCACGGATGTCCGGGATAGCCAGGAAGGTTGTCTCAACCAAAGCTAACCAAGCATAGCCACACCCCGGTCGACTTGTTCTTCCGGGGTTTTTTTATCAGCGGAGCGAGCGGTAGGTCTGTTTTCGCACAGGTTTGCTGAGCACGAGTTGCCAGAGCTGTGCCTGCCTCGCGCGGAACATGCCGGCGCACGACATCAGGTAGTACTTCCACATGCGGTAGAAACGCTCGTTGTAACGGTCGCAAAGCCGGGGCCAGGCGCTGTCGAAATTATCCCACCAGGCCATGAGGGTGCGGTCGTAATCCTGGCCGAAGTTATGCCAGTCCTCGATGAGAAAAGTTCCTTCGAGGGCCATCGTGATCTCCTTTGCCGATGGCAGCTTGCCGTTCGGAAAGATGTACTTGTCAATCCAGGGGTCGACTGTCTTGACTGTTATGTTTGAACCGATGGTGTGCAGCAGGAACAATCCCTCATCCTTCAGAACTGCATTGAGCGTATCGAAGTACGTACGGTAGTTCTTGGTTCCGACATGCTCGAACATACCGATGGAAACCGCCTTGTCGAATTTTCCCTTGATATCTCGATAGTCCATGAGCTCGATGGTTACCGGCAGACCACGGCAGCGCTCGATGGCGAGTTGTTGTTGCTCCTTTGAAACAGTCACCCCGACAATTTCGACGCCGTAGTTTTCTGCGGCGTAGCGCGCGAACCCCCCCCATCCACAACCGATCTCAAGGAGTTTCTCTCCTTCGGTGAGCTTCAGCTTGCGGCAGATCATGTCGAGTTTCGCGATCTGTGCCTCCTCGAGGGTGTCGGCATTTTCCCAATAACCGCACGAGTAGCTCATGGTCGGGTCGAGCATTGCCTCGAAAATGTCATTACCCGTATCGTAATGCTCTTCACCAACCTGGAAGGCTCTCTCATGTGACTGAAGATTCAGCAGACGCGTTCGGAGAAGACTCAGAACGAGTCGCAATTTTTGCATCCCCAGGATTTTCCTGTCGAGGCGGACACGCATTACTCTTTCGAAGAAGTCATCCAGCGCGTAACAGTCCCAGAGTCCGCTCATATAGTCTTCACCAAATCCCAGGGTGCCCCTGGTGAGCAGGTGTTCGTAGACATCCGTGTCGTGCACCTGGAGATCACAGGGCGCGTCCCCGTTGAAGGTTACGCCGGCCAGGTCAGCGAGTTCCTGCAAAACTGCCGGAGCTTCGGGTTTGGTGGTATCCAGATTTTGCTCGATCGATGACACCTGATACTCCTCATGGGGAAGCTGGCCGCATTGCGCGGGGCCTGTCATTTTCCGGGTTTATGTAAATCCTATCAATTCCAGCAAACACATCAAGAGCAGGCCTTTCCTGTCCCGCTGGAGGTCTGCTGCTATGTATGGACCTGAAAGTCCTCATAAGAAGCGAACGACAGGGCATCAAGTCACCGGCTCCCAGAGTTGAGAGGATTTGTTGGCAATATCTATTAGAAAAGTAAATCAAAGCGTGTATGTAAATAATAAATTTCAAATAACCTGATCTTGCCATTACTACTTTGTGAATTGGAACTATTCCCTTTCTTCTGGTGTCAGAAATAGGATAAGTTGTATCAAAATACGGGTTGTACCATGCGAAAGACGGTTTTTGCTGTTGCTCTTTTCACCTCTCTGGCGGCTGTTGCGAAAGACGATAGCCAGGCGCCAAATTTCTTCCATAAGATTCAGTATGAGAATGCTCCCCTGCCGTCTCCTGACGCGGGGCGGGAATTTCTTGATTTGCCTAACGGAAAACGTCTGGATCATCTCTCTGTCAAGGGGCGCAAGCTTTCGCTGATCAGGGGGCGCGGTGCTGCATTCACAGAGCGAAAGCAGAAGGCATTCGAAACTCTTTACAAGGAAGGTAAGACCGTCGAGGATGCGCCTGTCCAGTGGGTGTTGCGGAATCTCGATACAGGGAAGGTCATTGATCAGAGCCTCAGTGCGGACATGAAGATGTTCGGGGCCTCGGTCTCGAAAATCTTTGTCGGAGCCACTCTGCTCGCTGAAAGGGAAGGCGATCTCAGTGACCGGGAGTTGCAGAAGCTGGCTGAAATGATCTCCGTATCAAGCAATGTTGCCTGGCTTGATTTGCAGCGCACAATAGGAAACGGCAATGCCGACGAGGGACGGCGCAAGATCACCGAGTTCACGAGCAACATGGGATATGCGCGCACGCGTGGTTTTCAGGGTTATCTGGGCAAGATCCACGGTAACGAGCTGACAGCGAGCGAGCTCGGCGAGTTTCTCTACGATACCTACTGGAACAGGTACGACGGCGCAGAGGTCTTATGGAAAGTCATGCACACTTGCCGCACCGGAGGGCGCAAGGCCGACAAGTATCTGCCAGGTGATCTCTATCTCGGTGGCAAGACAGGCACCTACAGTGGCACGACGGTCCATCCTGAAACCGGTGCCAGCAAGAATCCGGATGGAACCCCCTTTCGTGTAAATGTTCGTAACCAGGTGGTTGTTTTCAAGTACAACGGTACCCAGTACGGCATGGCCCTGCTGACCAACAAGGCCTCCAATGAAGACGTCTCTCTGCTGGCTGGTGGCCTCTTTCAGAAGCATATCATCTGAACATCTCCGGATACGCCGGCGCTGGACTTGACAGCGTCGGCGTTAAATAATGGTTCTCTTGCCGGAGAAGCTATCTGAACCACTCCTGTTGCGAGATCGCGCCGGAATGTGGAGCAGCCCAGTGGAGAACCCCATGCGTAACGTACTGAATCCCTTCCTTTTGTTGTCTGCCCTGCTTGCAACCAGTGCAAGTGCAACGACCATTCAGACCATTGATGAATACAACGATAACATCCCGATGTGGGGAGCCTCCTGGCTGCCAGTCAAGGCCCTGAAGGGGAATGTCTATCTCAGTTTCTACACCGGATTCGCGCCGCGTGTTGAATCGCCCGAAAGAATCCATGTCCGTGTTTCTCGTGGTAACCAGGGGCGCATGACACTGATCCTCGATGAGCAGACGCTCTATGACTATCCCTTCGATCTCGTGGCCAGGGCCGGGTTCTACGAGCAGATGCTCGATGAAGGCTGGATCGACATCGACATGGAAAGCGAAAAGGGCAATGCTGTCGCACCGCAGGCACGCTATTTTATCGACATCGTCAACTCGCCCGTCTACGGCATTGCGACCACTGTCTCCGAGTTGAAAGCACAGAAAGCCGATGACATCGACAGGGCAGTCCTCTACAGGAAGTCACTCGACACGCTCAAGGCCCTCAACCCCGAGCGTGTGTTTCCGATGAATTTCGATCTTCGCGCGGAGTTCGGCAAATGGCTGCCTGCAGCGAAGGCCTTTGTCGGCGAGGATGCCTCCGGGGAGGCGGTTGCCAAGAAGATTGCCGGGAACCCGAACGATGCGCTGGTGCTCGTCAACGACCTGCTGTTCGGCCGCGTCAACGCGATCGAGCTGTCTGAAGCCTCGAAAGAGCTGCTCACCGACGTTCTCGCAGCGATCGGTGATGGCAAGGACTACACCGACCCGGGGCTGCTTGCCACGACGGTTGAACTCTTTCGCGAGGTCACAGGTGGCAAGTACGATTTCCAGGTGGTCAATGCCGAGGGGCAGATGGTGCCGGCACTTGATTGCAAATCCGAAGGCGATTGCCGGCTTAATTATCACGAATTCACCTCTATCTATCCGATCGGTTCCATCAAGAGCAGCACACGCGACAGACATGGAAATGTCATCAATACCTATGCGACCCCGGGCCTCTGGCAGTTCCTTTCACGTCGCTACCATGAGATTGACAACATGCGAAGCGAGTTCTACTACGGCATGATTCCCAAGATGGATTACGAGGCACTCGGCAACGGTTTCCATAATCCTGCCGTGCGTTTTGCAGCTGTATCCGATTCAGTCAAGGAGTCGCTGAGTATCCCTGAACATCATGCGCACTTCTGGGCAGTAAAGCGAGGCCGGGTCTCCCACGGATGCAACAGGATGTCTGCCGGACACGTCTGGGAGATCAGGAATATCTTTCCGGTCGAGAACACCAGGGCGACACAGGTCTACTATTATGGCAACGACCCGAAAGACTTCGATCTTTTCGACATCAACGGTGACGGCAACCCCGAGGTCATGGGTGTCACCTACTACATCTCCTATAATGCCAAGGGCACGAGCTGGGCTGGCAAGCGCGAAGGTGCCAATCTCGATGTGAGCGTACGCGGCACCGAAAAATTCTACAAGGGACTGCTCGGTGCGAAGAATGTCTTCACCTACGCAGAGGATGGCATCACGATTCACGATCCGAGCGTCTCCTACTTCACGAAAGAGGATTTCCGGAAGAAACGTACCATTTCGAAGATCGTCGAGGGTGATTTCCCCTATTACGAACAGCTCTACGAGCGTGACAAGATCCAGTTCTATCGTCCCCTGAAGATCCCGACAGGCGGCAACTTCATGATTAGCAAGAAAGGGCAGAAGGCCATGCCCAACAGCAGTCCCTCGAAACAGTTCGTCCGCCTCTTCGGACGGGTCAGGGGCTGTGCGCCTTTCACTGACAAGGAGGTCTGTGGCGAAGACGCATTTCTCAACGAAAAGAACCAGCTTCTGAAGGTACTGGCAAGTAAATGATCATGAAACTCACACCCGGTAAAACCCTGGCGCGGTTCAGCGCAGCACTCCTGATTGCTCTCTTCTCCGTAGCTCAGGCGAAGGCGCCGCAGGGCGAGGATCTCGCGAAGGCCACGGCGCTGTTCGAAGAGATCAACCAGTCGAGCAAGGGTGCCTTCGGACTCAACGTACTGCAGGGCAAGCACAACCGCACGACTGTCCGCAGCGGGCGCATGCCGGAGGGAGGCATTGTCTTTCAGGCGGCTTTGCGCAATGAGCCTGCTGCCGAGCTCGCAGAAAAATATGGCCTCTACACCGGTAACCTCTTCAGCCCTAACCTCTTCGAGCTCTTCAACGAATTCGTTTACAAGGACCCGTCTGCTAACCACGATATGCCCATGGGCGAGCTCTACGCCGTCGGCGAGCAGGTTTTCCCGAAGGCGAGGCAAATGGTACTCAACTGGGTCGTCGAGAAACACTACATCGAGCAGTTTCCGGATGCCCAGCTGAGCCAGGGCTTCTTCTACCGCGGCATCGCCGGATCAGAGTTCGAGGAGAAATATGCGCGCGAGTTCATGAGCTTCTACCTCAATTTCATGCAGGACGAGATGGACTATCTTCCGCTCTACCTGCTCGCGCAGAAAAGCCCGCTGCTGGCCTCGGCAGAACTCGAGGAGGTCAGGCAGAAGATCGCAGTCTCCTACGATTATCTCAAAGCCCACTACTCCGATGGCCAGGGAAACGTCAAGCCGGCCCACAAGGAGAAGATCGACACGCTCTACAGAATACGAAACAGGATTCACAACCAGCTCACTCCGGACGTCATCCCGATGCTCGATGAATACCTGAGCGAGATTCATCCGACCTACAACCGTGAATTCGGTGCGAGCAAGAAAGTGTTTCTTCTTACTGTCCGCAGCAAGCTCAAGAAATATTTCGAGATTTCGTGGAAGAAAATCGGCCGCGAAGCTGCCAAAATCCCCGGGCAGGATGCAATGCTCGAGGTCATCTCCCAACTCGAAAATTACCCGGACGATCCGTCCCTGATGCTGGCCTTCTCTGAAAAACTCGCGGCCCTGCGTGAAAATCTCGTCGAGCTGCAGCTCGACAGGGGGAACAGGGTCCAGATCATGCCGGTCATTAAAATGGGCAGCACCGCTGTCGGGGTCTGGAGCAAGAGTAAACATCAGCTGCAGATGGCGGAGATGATCCCCGCCCTCCTCAATATCATGTATGCCGAGGGGCTGCTGACGCTTGAGCAGCGTGATCGCATGCTGGTTGCAACGGGAGAGGCCGACGGTTTTACAGCAGCACTCGCTGTCGTCGACCAGCAGGATCTTCTCGGTACAGTGCTTCGCAATATCAACGGCGTCTTCGGTGACACGCTGGCCCTCTGGGAAGCCGTCCAGCCTGATAAAAAAGCGAAGCAGAAAATCGAGTACTTCGGTGACAACACCATCAAGACATCGGAAGGCGCTTCCTCGCTCTTTTTCCTCCTCGATACCTATCCGGCTGAACCTGCTGCGGCTGGCGGCAAAGCCTCAGCCTCGGAAGCCGGTGTCAAGGTCCTCAACAGCGGCATGACCTGCGGGCGACTTGCTTACATGACGAGCGAGGATCTCGAGCAGAAGAATGACGAGACACTTTCGCGGGCGCAGATCCCGGTTTTTGAATCCATCCCGACGGACCTGACCACCGTTGCCGGCACCATCACGCTCGCCAAGCAGCCGCGCCTCGGTCACATCCAGATCAAGTCGAAAAACCGTGGTACGCCCAATCTCGATATCAGTGGCCAGGGTCCAGGCAACTGGGATAACGATTTTCTCGATGGATTCGAGAATGACAACTGTGTCTACATGAAAGCCGAGGCATCCACTGGCGATGTCATCTTCAGAAAAGTCGACACCGACGATCTTGCGGATGCCGGACTCGACACCGACGTCGAGAAACTCTGCCGCCGCAATTGTCTCGGCGAGGTGGACCCGAACGATGCGACCTTCAAGCCGGCAACCATCGAGCTCGTTGCTGATCTCGAGACCCGTGAGGTGTTGCCAACCGCGAGCATGAGCTGGAAAAACTTCAAGGATGTCGGTTCCAAGGCGGCCAATTACGCCGAGCTTGCGAATTTGCTGAATACGCCGGAGCGTACCGTGGTGCGCGAGGGCATGGGCATTCCTTTCTTCTACTATGACGAGTTTGTCGATAACAACCCCGCAATCCGCGACAAGATTGCCGAGGTTCTCTCTGATCCGAAGATGCAGCAGGTCGATGCCGGCAGATACCGTGCGGACCAGTTGCGCGAGTTGCGAGAGCTCTTCTTCGACAAGGATGCCTGGTTCAACGAGGAGTTTCTCAACGAACTCATCGACACCTTCGACACCTTCCTGCTGCCTGATGGTAGCAAGCATGCCATGAAGCTTCGCAGCTCAACCAACTCCGAGGATCTGCCGAACTTCAACGGGGCCGGGCTCTACACCTCCAAGGGCTACAAGCCAAACAAGAAGAATGGCGAAGAGCGCAGCCGCAAGGGCAAGGTCAAGGAGATCAAGGATACGCTTGCAACTGTCTGGGCGTCGGTCTGGAACCAGCGGGCTTTCGACGAGCGGGCCTACTTCGGTATCCCGCACAAGGATGTCTACATGGGCATCCAGGTCAATCCCAACTATCCCGACGAGAAAGTCGATGGCGTCATCGTCACCAAGGATATCTATGACATGGCGAAGGGACCGGCAATCTCCATCGAGGCGCAACGCGGCAATACCTACAGCGTCGCCAACCCTGAAGACGGCGCGCTCGCGGAACAGATTCTCGTTGAATTCAGCGAGGAGGCACCGCTCGACAAGTCGCAGTACAAGATCACGATCATCCGTCGTTCCAATCTTTCTGCGGACGGGACGAGCGTGCTTTCTGCCGATGAGCTCGAGGCTTCCGGAGACAGCATCGGCAACGTCATGACCGATGAGGAACTGCGCGACCTGACCTGGCTGTGCAACAAGGCGCAGATACACTTCCGCAAGATCATGAAAGGCGACGACAACTTTGCGCTCGATCTCGAGTTCAAGGTTGACGAGGAGAATACCGGCAAGCGTGCCGTCTACCTCAAGCAGGCGCGCCCACTGATCGAGCCGCAGTAAGGAGAGACCGGTAAGACCTGCCTGATGGCCGGTCTTATCCCACTTCTCACTTGTCGAATCTGCGCACATCTGTTGAAATCAGCGAAGTACTCACGAGGGCGTTTGACTTGACCCGAAAATCATATTCGATGCACGATGAGAATGAGATACAGCTCCCTCTCGAGGAGGTACTCATGACAGCTTCTGATTCGCTGGCGCCTGAAGGCGACAAGAGAGGTAAGAAAAAAAATAAGGAAAAGGATAAGAGCACAGCGCGCAGCACCGAGACGCTTTTCCGCAATGCTGTCAGAAGTAATCTCGATCTCACCTCGATCGCAGATAACAAGGCAAACATCATGATTTCTGTCAACGGCTTCATCCTGACAGTCATCGTGACTGCGGGCGGTTTCGTCATGCAGAGCGAGCCGGCATTGATCTATCCCTTTACCATGATCCTCTTGACTGCGATCCTCTCAATTGGCTGCGCCGTCATGGCCGTCAAGCCGAAGGTGAACCTTCCCGAGGATACGCTCGAGGATCTGAGGAGTGACAAGTCGAGTATCATCTATTTCAGGCACTACGTTCATATGAATCCGGATGACTATGTGCGTGAAATGAAGCGTGTCCTCAATGACGCAGAAACGATACACACTCACATCGCACGTCACATCTATGGTCTCGGTTATGGCCTGAGTATCAAGTTCCGCTGGCTGCGCTTTTCCTACACTATCTTCACGATAGGACTGGCCTCCAGTGCACTGGTATTCGTCCTGGCTATGGCTCACGTGCTGCCGGCAAGCGTGCTGCCGTAGGCACTTCCAGCTGCAGGACTGTTGGTGCGTGCGCTGAGAATGCCTGCGTCTCCTATCTTCACGGCATGAGGCCTGTTGCCATCATCCATACTCCCTTCAGGGAGAAATTTGGCATCCCGCGCCAGCCGGGTCTGGTCGAGAGCGCCACGGGACATGTCGAGTTACTGCCGCCCTTCAAGAGTCCCGGTGTCTTCAACGGGCTCGAGGGCTTTTCGCATGTCTGGCTCATCTGGATATTTCACGCTGTGCCGGCAGGGGAGTGGAAACCGCTCGTGAGACCCCCCCGGCTTGGCGGGAACAGGAAAGTCGGCGTGTTTGCGAGTCGTTCTCCTTTTCGTCCCAATCCGATCGGCCTTTCGGCCGTCAGACTGGAGCGG